>DAIPZX010000042.1:5659-10723 GCA_036781995.1 Massilibacteroides sp.
GTCTGCCGCGTACAATTACTTCATAATGCAGGTGTGGTCCGGTGGATTTGCCGGTATTGCCAACATAGCCGATCACTTCTCCGCGTTTTACTTTTTGCCCTACACGTGCTTTGAATTTCTGCATGTGTCCGTAGAGAGTCTGGTATCCAAAACCGTGATCGATGACAAGACAATTGCCATAGCCTTGCTTCCAGCCGGAGAAAGTCACGACGCCGTTTCCGGTGGCATAGATGTCTGTTCCGGTTTTAGCAGAGAAGTCCATGCCCGCGTGGAATCTGCGCGTACGGTAAATCGGGTCGATGCGCATACCGTAGCCGGAGGCTGTTCTGGTCAGGTCTTTGTTAGAAATTGGCTGTATGGCTGGAATGCACATCAACCTTTCTTCTTGTGTTTTTCCTATATTGATTAGTTCCTCCAGTGAGTTGGATTGTACGTATAGTTGCTTGCGCAGGATGTCCATCTTTTGGGTGGTAGCAACAATCAGTTCTGAATTGGGTAGGCTGGTGAGATGTTCGTACCGGTTTGTCCCCCCAAAGCCGGATTTGCGAATAGACTCGGGGATTGATTCCGCCTGAAAGATAGCCCGGTAGAGATTCTCGTCACGTTGTTGTATGTCGGTTAGAACGGCAAGAGCATCATTCAGCCGGAGTGATAAGATCTCGTATTGTGTTTGCAGTAATTTATTTTCTTTTATTAACAGCGTTTCCTTAGGCGAATCAATCAGATAGAACATGACAAAAAAGGTAACGACCCCAAAAGCGACCCCTGTGCTCAGATGGCGCAACACGGTGAAAAAACGGTCTTTTGCCGAAGGATATACCCGTTCGTAACTTAATGTAGCCGGATTGTATAGATAATACGTTTTCCGGGTTTTAAACAGCTTCATTTAATATTTTATTGTTCAAATACTCGCAAAAATAATAAAATGGAGTACTTTTACAAATTGTTTTTCAGAATATTAACGAGACTATATAACGACGTATGTTGACAGCAAAAGAAACCCGAGAGTCCTTTAAAGCCTTTTTTGCTTCAAAGGGACATCAGATTGTGCCTTCAGCTCCAATGGTGATAAAAGGAGATCCTACATTGATGTTTACAAATGCAGGAATGAATCAGTTCAAAGATATTATCCTGGGCAATGTTCCGATTAAATACCCTCGCATAGCCGACTCGCAGAAATGTCTTCGCGTAAGCGGTAAACATAATGACCTGGAAGAAGTGGGGCACGACACGTATCACCATACGATGTTTGAAATGCTTGGAAACTGGTCTTTCGGAGATTATTTTAAGAAAGAAGCCATTAATTGGGCATGGGAATATCTGGTAGATGTATTAAAACTGAATCCGGAACGCTTGTATGCAACCGTGTTTGAAGGTAGTGCGGCAGAAGGATTGGAAAGAGACGAAGAGGCTGCCGGATATTGGGCGCAGTTCCTTCCCGCAGGTCATATATTGAACGGCAATAAAAAAGATAATTTCTGGGAAATGGGAGACACCGGTCCTTGTGGTCCCTGCTCTGAAATACATATAGACCTCCGTCCGGACGAAGAACGCGCTGCGAAAAGCGGTGCCGAAATGGTTAATAAAGATCATCCGCAGGTGATTGAAATCTGGAACCTCGTGTTTATGCAATATAATCGTAAAGCCGATGGTTCATTAGACCCCCTTCCGGCTAAGGTGATTGATACAGGGATGGGTTTTGAACGCCTGTGTATGGCTTTACAAGGAAAAACTTCCAATTATGATACAGACGTATTCCAGCCGGTCATTCAGAAAATAGCAGCCCAAAGCGGTGCTGTATATGGTGCAGATAAGCAAAAGGATATCGCTATGCGTGTGATCGCTGATCATATTCGAACCATTGCATTCTCGATAACTGACGGACAGTTGCCTTCCAACGCAAAAGCGGGTTATGTGATCCGTCGCATCTTGCGCCGCGCTGTGCGTTACGGCTATACATTCCTTGACCGCCGCGAAGCATTTATGTATGGCTTGTTGCCGGTGCTGATCGATACTATGGGCGAGGCTTATCCGGAACTGATTGTCCAGCAAACATTGATCGAAAAGGTTATAAAGGAAGAAGAAGAGTCGTTTTTGCGAACATTGGAAACCGGTATCCGCTTGTTAGATAAAAAAATAGCCGAGGCTAAGGCTGCAGGTGTAAGCATACTGAACGGTGTAGACGCCTTTACATTATATGATACTTACGGCTTCCCGTTAGACTTGACGGAACTTATCCTTCGTGAAAATAAAATGGAGGTGAATCACGATGAGTTCAATGCCGAAATGCAGAAACAAAAAGAACGTGCGCGAAATGCTGCCGCTATAGAGACAGGAGACTGGGTTGCTGTGAAAGAGGGAGACAGCCAGTTTGTTGGCTATGATTATTTCGAGTGTGATGCCGAGATACTCCGTTATCGTAAGATCAAGCAGAAGAATAAGGAACTCTATCAACTTGTGTTGGATAAAACACCTTTTTATGCGGAAATGGGAGGGCAGGTAGGTGATAGCGGATGGCTTATCTCCGGTGATGAGAAGATTGAGATTATAGACACTAAGCGTGAGAATAATCTTCCGGTACATCTGACCGCCCGTTTGCCTAAAGATATCACGGCGTCTTTTACCGCTAAGATAAATGAAGAAAAACGCATCCAATGCGAATGTAATCATACCGGTACGCACTTGCTGCATGAAGCGCTTCGTGAAATATTGGGCGCTCACGTAGAACAAAAAGGTTCGTTTGTGTCGCCTGAAACGTTGCGTTTTGACTTCTCTCACTACCAGAAGGTAACAGATGCTGAAATCCGTGAAATCGAAAAGCGGGTAGGGCAGAAAATACGCGCGAATTATGCGATGGAAGAACACCGCTCTATGCCGATTAATGAGGCAAAAGAATTGGGTGCCATGGCACTGTTTGGTGAAAAATATGGAGATGAAGTGCGGGTTGTTAAATATGGTAGCTCTATAGAACTCTGTGGTGGTACGCATATTCCTTCCACGGGAATGATAGGCTCCCTGCGCATTGTTGGCGAAAGTTCTATTGCGGCCGGTGTGCGCCGTATAGAGGCCGTAACTGCTGAAAAAGCGGAAGAATATACTTTTACATTGCAGGATATATTGTCAGAACTTCGTTCGCTGATGAATAATATGCCGAACGTGGTGCAGGCTGTTCGGAAATCGATTGAAGAGAATGCCGAGATGAAAGGCAGATTAGAGCAATTTGTGAAAGAAAAAACAAAACGCCTGAAAGAAGAACTACTGTCAAGGGCTGAAAATAAGAACGGAATCTTAGTTGTGCACTATGTGGGTAACGGTAATGCCGATATGGGAAAAGATATTGCCTTTCAATTAAAGGGAGAGGTGAATGATTCTTTTGCTTTTGTTGGTGGATTTATCGAAGAGTCTAAATGTACTTTGATGGTTATGTTGAGCGACGATCTGGTTGCTGAAGGTTTGAATGCCTCAAAATTAGTTAAAGACGCGGCAAAACAGATCCAGGGCGGCGGCGGCGGTCAGCCTCATTTTGCTACAGCCGGAGGAAAGAATGTGGACGGATTGAATGCAGCTGTAAACGAGATCATCGGGTCTTTAAATAAATAAACAGAGAGAGTTTATGGATGAACGAGAAATCATCATTTGTAAAGATCTGAATACGGAACTGGACGCGTATCTGAAAGCGTTGAAGTTTGATAAAGTATTCATTCTGACGGATGAAAATACGTTGAGAGACTGTTATCCTGTTTTACAAGACATATCCTTGTTGTCATCCGCTCCGGTCTTTACGATTGGAGCCGGTGATATACACAAAAATATAGATGAGGTAGCCGGGTTGTGGACTCGCTTGTGTGAAAATGGGGCATCCCGCAACTCACTCCTGATCAATCTTGGCGGCGGAATGATTACGGATATGGGTGGTTTTGTTGGTGCAACATTTAAGCGCGGCATGCAAACCATAAATATTCCAACTACCCTGATGGCCTCTGTCGACGCAGCCGTAGGCGGTAAGACAGGTGTTAATTTCAACGGACTGAAGAATGAAATCGGTTCATTCTATCCTCCTCTTTGCGTTTTTATCTACAACAAATTCCTCCATACTTTAGATCAGGCGAATATCCTGTCCGGCTATGCCGAGATGATTAAGCATGCTTTAATCTCCTCCCGTGATGTTTATTCAGCGGTTTTCTCCTTTGATCCTCTCGCAGGTGATTTTAATAATTTAGATAAACTCGTAGCCCAATCCGTAGCCATCAAAGAACGTATTGTCGAAGAAGACCCTAAAGAAAAAGGAATAAGGAAAGCACTGAATCTGGGGCATACTATCGGTCATGCCTATGAGAGCCTGTCGTTTAAGAAAAACAGTCCGTTACTTCACGGACATGCGGTGGCCGCCGGTTTGATAGGCGAACTATATCTTTCCCATAAAGTTAGTGGTTTCCCGATGAATGAACTTTCACAAATTGTCTATTATATTAAAGAATATTACCCTCCATTCATTTATGACTGCGATGACTATGAAGCCTTGTATGAGTTGATGACGCACGACAAGAAAAACGAAGGACGTATGATTAACTTTACATTGCTATCAGGTATCGGGCAAGTGCAAATAAATCAATCTGTTGATAAGCAGATGATCCTAAGTGCCTTAGATTTTTACAGAGAAAGCTTTGGAATCTAATAAAAAAAGTCTACTTTTGCAGTCACAAATGAAGCGGGGTGTAGCTCAGCCCGGTTAGAGTACGCGTCTGGGGGGCGTGTGGTCGGACGTTCGAATCGTCTCACCCCGACTAACCAAAAAGCCTTTAAAAACAGTGTTGTAATGATTTTAAAGGCTTTTTTTATACCCTAAAGCATCCTGTTTTCGCAGAGTAGTATACTGAAACTATTTAGAATGGAAGTGAAAGGCGTAATTTTTGATTTCAATGGAACTCTCTTCTGGGATACCCATTTGCATAATCAGGCATGGGATGTTTTTCTTCAAAAACATGCTTTAGTATTGGGAGATGATGAGAAAAATCAGAAAATTCATGGTAAGAATAATTCCGAAATTCTCTCCGGTCTCTTTCC
>DAIPZX010000043.1:0-10661 GCA_036781995.1 Massilibacteroides sp.
ATAACAGGAATTGGAGGATATGTTCCGGAAGACATATTGACAAATGATGATATTTCAAAAATAGTTGATACTACGGACGAATGGATTTTGACGCGTGTTGGAATAAAAGAACGTAGAGTTTTAAAAGGAGAAGGCTTAGGTACTTCAATTATGGGCATTCAGGCTGTAAATCAACTTCTGAAAAAAACAGGTGTTGATCCTTTAGATATTGAGCTTATTATCTGTGCAACGACGACTCCAGACTATCCCTTTCCAACGGCCGCATCAATTATAGCCTATAACACAGGGTGTGTAAAAGCTTTCACTTTTGATATACAAGCTGCCTGCGCCGGTTTTCTTTATGCATTGGAAACTGCTGCAAATTATATTCGCTCAGGACGTTATCGTAAGATAGTTGTTGTTGCAGGAGATAAAATGACTTCAATTACTAATTACACAGATCGTACTACCTGTCCATTATTTGGAGATGGATGTGGCGCCGTGTTGATTGAACCAACAAGTGAAAATTTAGGAATAATTGACACTTTATTGCGTACAGATGGAGCAGGTTTGCCGTACTTGAAGATGAAAGCCGGAGGTTCTGCTCATCCTGCCTCCCATCATAGTGTAGACAATCATGAACATACCGTTTATCAGGAAGGAAAGACTGTCTTTAAATATGCTGTGTCTTCTATGGCTGATACAGCAGCGGAGGTTGTAGAAAGGAATGACTTGACGAATGACGATATTGATTGGATAGTTCCTCACCAGGCGAACTTACGTATTATTGATGCTACCGCTAAGCGTTTAGGAGTTCCTGAGGAAAAAGTGATGGTTAATATTCAGAAGTATGGAAATACGAGTGCAGGTACTATACCTCTTTGTCTTTGGGAATGGGAAGACCGATTGAAAAAAGGAGATAATTTGATTCTGGCTGCATTTGGCGCAGGGTTTACTTGGGGAGCAATATACCTGAAATGGGGATATGATGGAAAAAAAGCATAAGTCCGGTTTTGTAAATATTGTAGGGAATCCGAATGTAGGGAAATCTACGTTGATGAATAAGTTGGTTGGAGAACGAATTTCAATCATTACTTCAAAGGCGCAGACTACAAGGCATCGTATATTAGGCATAGTTAATACTCCCAATATGCAGATTGTTTATTCGGATACTCCTGGTATTTTACGCCCGAATTATAAGCTTCAAGAATCTATGCTTAATTTCTCAGAATCGGCATTGGGTGATGCAGATATCCTTTTATATGTGACAGATGTGGTTGAAACAGTAGATAAAAATGAGGATTTTCTGCGTAAAGTACAGTCTTTGGATTGTCCTGTGCTTTTGTTGATCAACAAAATCGATCAGACAGATCAAGCAAAGTTGGAGTCTCTCGTAGCTCATTGGGCAGAATTATTACCTAAAGCTGAAATTCTTCCTATAGCAGCATTGTCAAACTTTAATATAGATTATGTCAAACGGAGGATAGAAACTTTGATGCCTGAATCTCCTCCTTTTTTTGAAAAAGACGCCTTGACAGATAAGCCCGCACGCTTCTTTGTGACAGAAATTATAAGGGAAAAAATCTTACTTTATTACCAGAAGGAAGTTCCTTATTCGGTCGAGGTTATTGTTGAGGAATTTATTGAAGAAGACGCATTGCTTCGAATTAAAGCTTTGATTGTTGTAGAACGTGACTCTCAGAAGGGTATAATCATAGGACATCAAGGGCAAGCACTAAAAAAAGTCGGTGCCATGGCAAGAAAAGATATTGAGAAATTCTTCGATAAGAAAGTGTTTTTAGAAATGTTTGTCAAGGTTGAAAAGGATTGGCGTAATCGCGATAACCTTTTGAGGAACTTTGGCTACCGGTTGGAATAAATAAGTATAAGGAGTTTTTATGGGAAATATAGTAGCGATTGTTGGAAGGCCTAATGTAGGTAAGTCCACTTTGTTTAACCGTTTGACGCAAACTCGTCAGGCGATTGTCAACGAAGAGGCCGGAACAACACGTGACCGGCAGTATGGAAAAGTAGAATGGACAGGTCGTGAATTTTCTTTGGTTGACACGGGAGGATGGGTTGTTAATTCGGAAGATGTATTTGAAGAAGAAATAAATAAGCAGGTTCAGGTTGCGATAGAAGAGTCTGATTTGATTCTTTTTGTTGTTGACGTTGTGAATGGTACCACGGATTTAGACAATGAAGTTGCTTCGATTCTTCGCCGTAGCAACAAGCAAATTATCGTTGTTGCTAATAAAGCAGATAACTACGACTTGCATCCGTCAGCTGCTGAATTTTATTCTTTTGGACTGGGAGATCCTTTCTGTATTTCCTCCATTAACGGCTCATATACAGGAGATTTGTTGGATAAAATCGTAGAGATGCTTCCTGTAAAAGAGGAAGAGGAACTGGAAGACTTTCCCCGTATAGCGATTGTTGGGCGTCCTAATGCCGGTAAATCTTCCTTGATCAATGCTTTTATTGGCGAGGAAAGGCATATCGTGACGGATATTGCCGGAACTACGCGTGATTCTATTTATACGCGGTATAATAAATTCGGGTTGAACTTTTATCTGGTGGATACGGCAGGTATCCGTAAAAAGAGCAAAGTGAATGAAGATTTGGAGTATTATTCTGTAATCCGTTCTATCCGGGCAATAGAAAACGCAGATGTCTGTGTTCTGATGCTTGATGCAACCCGGGGAATAGAAAGCCAGGACCTGAATATATTTTCTTTGATACAAAAAAACAGAAAAGGTCTTGTTGTTTGTATAAATAAATGGGATTTAGTTGAAGATAAATCACAAAAAGCGATCAATACCTTTGTGGATGCTATTCGTTATAGATTTGCTCCGTTTGTAGATTTTCCTATTCTTTTTATCTCGGCTTTAACCAAGCAACGAATATTGAAAGTGCTTGAATCGGCTAAGGCGGTTGATGAAAACATGAAGAAAAGAATACCAACAGCTAAATTGAATGAAGTCTTACTTCCGCTGATCGAAAGTTACCCCCCTCCTGCATGGAAAGGAAAGTATATCAAGATTAAATATGTTACACAATTGCCGGCAGGAAGAGTACCCTCTTTTGTGTTCTTCTGTAACCTGCCTCAGTGGGTAAAAGATCCTTACAAACGATTTCTTGAAAATAAAATCCGGGAAAACTGGGACTTTGCCGGAACGCATATAAATATATACATACGAGAAAAATAAACGAAAAGGATTGTGGTAACGCAATCCTTTTTTTTGATAATAAAAACGTTAAATCGCTATTCTTAGGTAGCGATGCTTCTCTTATACATATTTTTAGGTATTGTGTGTCCTTGTGGACTGCCTTATCTTTGCTGATGAAAAAGTAACACTATTAGTATAATCGCTATATCAGAACCTTATATTAATTATGTAAGCATATAAGATGATTAAACACCGTATGAAGAGAAGTTTTTTATTGGTTACTTCTTTTTATAAAAAAATAGCCTCCTTGTGAAGGGTGGCTATTTTTTTATTTTTAAAATAAAGCTTCACAAAAACAGAATATATGTGCAATAAAATACTCTGCCATGCACAGAAAATGGAATTGTGTGCTATCTTTGTTTCGTATTATTAAATTAAAATCAAATGAAAGCATTAGCAATTGGAGATTTGAAGGCTCGTATACCAATAATACAGGGTGGTATGGGAGTTGGGATTTCTCTGTCAGGATTAGCCTCAGCCGTAGCCAAAGAAGGAGGTATTGGCGTGATTTCGGCAGCAGGACTAGGTCTTTTGTATAAAAAACTTTCTCCTAATTATACTGAAGCGGGAAATCTCGGACTTATTGAAGAGATACGTAAAACGCGTGATAAAATGTGTGAAACCGGCGGAGTGATAGGAGTGAATATAATGGTTGCCTTATCCGACTTTGCAGAACTGGTGAAAACGAGCATTTCTGAAAAGGTCGATATCATATTCAGTGGAGCGGGTCTGCCGTTGGATTTACCTTCTTTTTTGAAGAAAGATAGTGTTACAAAACTGGTACCGATCGTATCAAGCGCACGTGCTGCACGAATTATTTGCGAAAAGTGGAAAGCAAACTACGACTATCTTCCTGATGCTGTTGTTTTGGAAGGTCCTAAAGCCGGAGGGCATCTGGGCTATAAAGAAACGCAGTTGGAAGACCGGAATTTTTCTCTTGAAGAACTGCTTCCTCAGGTAGTTCAGGAAGTATCTCTGTTTGAACAAAAATACCATAAAAGCATCCCTGTTATTGCTGCCGGTGGTATTTATACCGGAGAAGATATTCTTCGCGTTATGGAATTGGGAGCTTCCGGCGTTCAACTCGGTTCACGCTTTGTCACAACGACCGAATGCGATGCTTCCGACACATTTAAAAATACTTATATAGACGCTCAGGAAGAAGATATTGAGATCATTAAAAGCCCTGTAGGTATGCCTGGCCGGGCTATTCACAGCTCGTTTCTGGAGAAGGTTAAAGCCGGAATAAAACAACCGAAGAATTGCCCTTATAACTGCATTAAGACCTGTGATATAGCCACAAGTCCGTATTGCATAGTGATGGCTCTTTATAACGCCTGTCGTGGGAATTTTGAAAGTGGTTATGCCTTTGCCGGAACGAACGCATTCAAAGCAAAGCGTATTATGTCTGTAAAGGAAACGTTTAAGGAACTTTTGGATGAATGGAAAACATCTAAGAGTAAATAATTAACTGATAGCGACTAATAAATAAAAGCACGTTAACGCGGATTCATTCCGGGATAACGTGCTTTCTTTTTGCTATTTCCCTAAATTACCGAGAAACTGCCCCAGTAATTTTAATCCGTTTTCAATGATTTGTTCATTTTTTACCGGGATTTTCAAATAGGTATTACCGCTTTCGTCTTTTTTTACCAAGGTTTGTATTAGTTGCTCGGTCTGTTCTTTATCAGACAGGGTTTGCATCAGTTTCCTGAAGAAATCCGTACCGCTGCTAACTAATTTCTCTGCTTCCGATTGTTCGGGAGCTATGTTGTTTAAATCGTTGTTTTCGAATTGATCGTCAAATAGATTAAGCTGTTTTTCCGTTTCTGAAATATCTTCTCCTTCCGTTGTTTTAGTATCTTGCAGAACCGGTTCTTTTTCCTGTGTTTTTGGCTTTTCGAACAGGCTATCTTCTGTCGGCTCAGTCCTCGTATCTTCTATGCCCGCTAAAGGTTCTACGGCATCTCCGGCAAGATCTTTCACCTGATTCATCAGTTCGTTAAACTTGCTTTCACCAAGGAATACCGAACTTTCGCCGTTATCCAAAATGCCTGCAGCAACCGAAGATTTGAATTTTAACTTTGACAGCATTTCTTCCTCGATGGTATTCTTGGAAATGAGGTTGATGATCTGTACGTTTTTCTTTTGCCCCATTCGGTGTATACGACCAATGCGCTGTTCCAGAACGGCAGGATTCCACGGCAAATCGAGATTGATGAGCAATGAAGCTGATTGGAGGTTCAAACCTACTCCTCCTGCATCTGTTGATAAAAATACGCGACTTTCGGGGTTGTTACGAAAATTGGCGAACAATTTTTCACGATCTTTACTTGCCACTCCTCCATGCAGGCTTTCGTAACCGATATTCCGTTTTCTCAATTCTTCGCCTACAATTCTTGTCATCCGCTCCCATTGACTGAATATCACTACCTTATCATCACCATTTTCCATTACTTCATCTAAAATATTCATCAATTCGTCAATTTTAGTGTCGTAGCGTACAGGTTGTTGATCAATAATGAATGTACTGTTGCACGCCATTCGCATCATATTGAGGTTGATGAGCAGTTTTTGGCGGTCTTTTTCGCTTAGAAATTTGAAACGTATCCATTTGTTGACTAAACGGACAACTACATCGTGGGCGTCGTTGTAATAAATACTTTGTTCTTCGGTCATTGGCACAAACAGGTTTTTGTCCATTCTACTGGGCAGTTGTTTCAAAACCTGTCTTTTGTGTCTTCGAAGCAAAACATCCTTCAATATTTCGGCAATTTTATCCAAATCTTTATACCCGATCACTTTACCGGTATCTTCACACGTGATCTGATGCGCTGAGACAAAGCGAAATAAGGCTCCCAACAGTAGAGGATTGACCATCTGCACCACCGAATAGAGTTCTTCCAGCTTGTTTTCCAATGGAGTGCCTGTCAGCACAATACAATATTTGGACTGTACTTTTTTTACATTTGCCGCTGTTTTGGTCTGCCAGTTCTTGATGCGCTGGGCTTCATCCAAAATGACTAAATCAAATTCATTCCGGTTGATGTTTTTGATGTCACGGCCAACTACATTATAGCTGCAAATCTTATAAAGCGTATCATTTTCGTACTGCTGACTTCTCGCAAACGCATTACCTTCTACTACGGTAAGCGAACTCTCCGTAAATTTCTCTATTTCAGATTTCCACTGGTATTTCAATGAAGTAGGGCATACAATCAATACTTTGGTAATACCGAACAGTTTTTTCATTGCTTCTGCCGCTCCGATAGCCTGGATGGTTTTCCCCAACCCCATATCATCCGCAATAAGACATCTTCCTTTGCGTAAAGCGAATTCAACCCCTTCTTTTTGATACGGGAACAAATCCGCCTTGATGATGGCTTTGAAAAAGATATCTTTGGCTTTTAAGCTTTTGTCTATAAGTTCATTTCGCTGTTTTTCCTCCCTTTTTTCGAGGATAAAATCCATCGCGTCGGGATAACAGCGAAAATCAGGATGCAAAGAGTAGGCTTTCTGCAAAAAACTGTCAAACGATTGCCAACTCTCCGGTAACAGCCTGTTGTCATTGTCAAAATAGTTGGCCGCCAGTTTTTTAAATTCAGTTTTATCTTCTGTTCCAAACCGGATTTTCACTTCTGTTTCCGCGCCGTAATTCAGATAGACGGATGTATAATGAGGTTGAAAGCCCGCCTTTAAAATCCGCTTCTTTTTGGCTGAGCTGTTGATTTGCTGGAATACATATTCAATATGTTTGCAAGTGCCTAATTGATTTGTTTTGAAATCCATACAAGAACAAAAATTCCAACCGGGTTTCGCATCGCGAATGGCGACCTTGTACGTGTTTCCTGAGCCGGAGAAATTACTGACCATGTAATCCGAAAACACCTCGCCGTCACCGATATTTTCGATTTTAAAATTTTGTGTTTCCGCAAATTGTCGTCTAAGCGCCGTTTGCCACTCATCCATTGTAAGATTGTCGGGCTTGCGATGATATAAGATTTTTACTTTCTTTTTTTCTGTCGATTTCTTTTTCCCTGAAGCTCTATCCATTTTTTTTTAGTCTTTGTATCGTTTCTGAATAAATCGTTCAAAAGTAGTCAATTAAGAAAATATAGGATTGTTTTTAATGAGAAAATGATCTGTTTTTTTTGATAGACTTTTTTTTGAATTAACTATTTATTTCCCAGTCAAGCCTGCTTCCGCCAATTCTTAAGCGCATTTTTCCTGACACTGACTATATTCCCAGCAAGTCTACTTACAAAAATAATTTACACCTACCTCAAAAACAATTTAGACCTACCTCTAAATCATTTTAGACCTACCTCTAAATTGAATTACACATACCTACAAATATTTCTACATTACAGACTTCAGGGCAAACGCATTTAAAACAATTGGCTGAAAGCCTGATATATGCCAGCTCAACCCCCTTTGGCGCAAGTTTACAACTTGTGCCTTGTATGCCATCATGTAAGGCACAAGTTACCGCTACGCTCAAACTTGCGCCAAAGAAGGTAACCCGTTCCGTTGCGCATTGTTCGGCTACCTTCGTCAAAAAACAGCAGATGCGGAAATGTTTATCTTTTGCAAAATGTCTAATAGCGCACCGTGTAGGGTTTGCAATTCGGCAGCGGTAAATTGTGCGGGTTTTCCGTTTACAGTGTTGCCGTTTAGTCTTTGGTAAAACCATTGTGGACTTTTTTTAAATAAACTTCTAACTAAAAAACAGATTTAGGCAGAGTGTGGCGAATTAGCTGATGTAGCGTTCGTTACGCTCTGTTTTGCTTTATATTGCAACAGGCTGAAATTGCAAATACGGCAGAACAACGCAGGAGATGAGTTACTATCCCGTTACCTGAACGGTGGAAACAAGGCGACTGTTATTTTGTTCTTATTCAGTGTATTGCGTAGCTTTTCATAGTGTCGGATAACTCAATGATAACTAATTTTGTAACCTGAAAAAACATTGAGTTATGAGGTCAACATTCAAGGTCTTATTTTATGTGAAGAAAGGCAGTGAGAAACCCAACGGGAATCTGCCTTTAATGTGCCGCCTGACGGTGGACGGCGAAGCGAAACAGTTCAGCTGCAAGATGGATGTCCCACTCCGGTTGTGGGATATGAAGAACAACCGCGCATCGGGAAAGAGTGCCGAGGCGCAGAAAATCAACGTTGCAGTTGACAGAATTCGTGTAGAGGTCAACCGCCGCTATCAGGAGTTGATGCAAACGGACGGCTATGTTACCGCTACCAAGCTGAAAAACGCCTACCTCGGAATCGGGGTAAAGCAGGAAACGCTCTTAAAGCTGTTCGAGCAGCACAACGCCGAGTTCGAGAAGAAAGTGGGTTGCAGTCGGGCGCAGGGTACGTTCTCCCGCTACCGTACTGTCTGCAAGCACATCCGCGAGTTCCTCTCTCTTACCTATCACAGAGAAGATATACCGCTTAAAGAGCTGAACCTGACATTTATCAACGATTTCGAATACTTCTTGCGTGAGGAAAAGAAATGCCGTACCAATACCGTATGGGGATATATGATTGTATTGAAGCATATCATTTCCGTAGCTCGAAACTTTCAGACCGAGCATTCCACGGCCAAACTGGAAGAAAACCCGAAGGAGCCGGGAAAGTTCCGCCTGCTGATTGACGGGTTGCCTATTGTCGATTGGTTTCGCCAGAAGTACAGGGAGGTTCAAAAAGTGATGGGAATCCATATCAAGGAACGTCCGGAAGTCAATAGAAATACAGGAGTTGAGATGTAAATTTCCTGTAAAATCAAATAATTGGCTATCTTTGTGAGCTTATAATTTATAAACAATAAACTGTCCGATGGATACAAAAATAAGAAACAATAAATGCATGAACAGAATTATAATTGCCATTTTTGTTATACTTGGTTTTCAGGTAAGTGTGCATGGAAAATCCATTTTGGAAAAACCAACTGTCAACAAGAGGACAGAGCTGTTAAGTATTGTTTTTCGCCTGGCGGAAAAGCCGGAGTATTCATCCGAAGAGTTTAAGCTTTATTCCGACAGGGTCGAACGATATTTCGGGAAATATAAAGATCATGAACTGATCCAGTTCACCAAATCGATTATGTATAAAAATTGGATCGGTTATGCCCAGGTAATGTCGATGGCTATCCACCTGGACGATCAACTGGAACTGTTGACTGGTGTCAAAGATGTCTGGGAATATACGGGATGGAAAAAGGAGGATGTGGAGAAATTTGTTTTATTGTTGCAGCAGTTTAATAAGGATACCAAATTCGATGATTTTTTCAAAGAAAACTCGGATATATACGCCGAGGTAGCCAAACGATCCATTCCGATTTATGAAAAAATGGATTTGGGTTGGTTTCGCAGTTTTTATGGAAATGATCCCAAAGAAACATTTGCGATCATTATCGGATTGGGTAACTGGAATGCAAATTATGCAGCCTCTTTAGATTATACAAACGGGAACAAAAATGTATATGCCGTTATGGGCATATGGAGGATCGACAGTACTGGAATGCCGGAAATCAATGCGAGCGAGTATCTTCCGATAATTGTTCACGAGTTTAGCCATTTGTTCGCACCACAAATTCCTGAAAATAGTAAAGATCACCCGCTTAGGGGGAGCGGAGAAAAAATATTCTCAGTTGTAAAAGATGAAATGATAAACCAGGCGTACCCTTTATGGGAACCGATGTTTAATGAAGCAATAGTGAGGGCTGCCGTAATCAAATATATGAAAGACCATGATTTTGAAAAATCGGAGATAGAAAATGAAATAAAGCTGCAAAAAACGAGAGGATTTATTTGGATAGAAGAACTTGTCGGTGAATTGGAAAGTTACGACAGACAACGAAATCAATATCAAACGTTGAATGATTATATGCCGAAATTGATTGAAGCCTATAAAATCTGGGCGGAAAATATTCAAACGATGGATGACAAAAGGCCAAAGGCAATCTCTATTAGTGAATTTGACAATGGAAGTCAGAGTGTTAACGCTGATATTAAGATAATTACCGTGAATTTCAATATGCCATTATCTGGTAAAGGACATTCTATTTATCCTTTCCAGAAAGGAATGGATGCTTTTCCGAAAATTGAAGCGGTTAATTATGCAAGCGATAATCGATCCGTGAGAATAGAAGTGAATTTGGAAAAAAGCAAAGAATATCAGTTTGTATTAGTAGGAGAAAATTATACATCCACGGACGGAATTGGTATGAAAATGTATGAAGTAAACTTTAAGACGGAAAAATAACAATCTTATAAACTGTTCGATGTGGAGTGCAAAAACAAAAAGTAGGAATTTGTCATTGAAAGTTGTTTGTCTACACAAAAATTCAGGAGCTAGTGGCGGTTGTCTCCCGAAGTTATTGCCCGTCCCTATGTTTACGACCGAGTTATTTGACAGTATAGCACCGCAAAACGCTGAAATACGCACGGTTACTAA
>DAIPZX010000044.1:0-10608 GCA_036781995.1 Massilibacteroides sp.
ATAATTAATTACCTTTGTTGGTCTAAATTAATTCTATTATGTTCTCTTTTAAAAGTGCAACGATAAAGGATGCTCCCCTTATTCGCAATCTGGCATTACAGATATGGAGCGATACGTATAAAGATATATTGTCTGCTGAACAGCTTAATTATATGTTCGAAATGATGTATTCTATAGAAAGTCTTCAAAAACAAATGACAGAATTCGGACATCGTTTTTTTATTGTTTGGCAAGAGCATGTTGCCGTAGGTTATATCTCTATAGAACAGAAAAATGAAAAATTATTTAATTTTCAGAAAATCTACTCTTTGCCCTCTTTACATGGACAAGGGCTTGGGCGTTATCTGGTGGAAGAAGGAATTGCTTATTTAAAAAAGAACTATGAAACGCCGTTTACTATAGAATTGTACGTAAACCGGGAAAATAAAGCGGTTGGCTTCTATAAACACATCGGATTTAGAGAAGTGGCTACCCGAGATCATGCCATTGGTAACGGATATTATATGAATGATTTTATTATGAACTTAGAGGTGTTTTGACAGACTTTGTCACTACAACAATATTAAAAAATGATTCGTAAAATTCAAAACGGCTAATTGATTGAAAACATTACTATATTTGTCTCTTTATTTATAGACAGACAATATGGCATTAAAACGATTTGGTGTGTCGCTGGAAGATTCTTTGCTGGAAGAATTGGACGCGTATGTGAATGAGAATGGCTTTGCAAACCGTTCGCAAGCGATTCGTTTTTTGATAGAGAAGAATGTAGCCGAGAAAAAGTGGCAATGCAATCATATCGTAGCAGGAACAATCGTGGTCGTATATAAGCAGGAAAAGAAAGAAATTACCGCACGTATTGCTGTAATTGAAGGGATGTTTCAGCGTGTTGTTCTGTCTTCTGTAAGTCATTATTTAGCCGGAAATCATTGCCTGCATATCACTGCCGTGATGGGAGAAGCACATGTGCTGACCGAATTGGCAGACAAGTTAACAACGATCAAAGGCTTGCGTCATGGTAAATTGGTTATGGGGCGCGCAGATTGATATTTTTTTCAATATGCAGTAACACGATTTCATTTAAAGGTGTTACTTTTATGACGTGAAGAAGGAAATTTATTTATAACGGAAATTATATGAAAAATGCAATTGCTTTAGGTTTAGGATTATTGGTTTGTAGTCCTCTTTATGCTGATGAGGTACAAAAGGTAGATAGCCTGATTAATTTGAAAGAGGTAGTAGTCTCTGCAAATAAAATCATTGTGAATAAGAATAGTGTTCCGCTTTCTATCAGTGTGATAGGGCGCGATGAGATCGAAGCGAGCAGTGAATCTGCTTTGCTGCCCGTTCTTTCACAACGTGTACCCGGATTGTTTGTTACGCAAAAAGGGATTACCGGTTTTGGTGTATCAGCCGGTTCTGCGGGAACAGTCAATGTGCGCGGAGTAGGGCAGGGAAATAAAGTACTGATGCTTTTTGACGGGCAACCTCAATGGGCAGGTGTTTTCGGACATTCACTACCGGACACTTATGTAGCCTCAGATGTTGACCGTGTAGAAGTGATCCGTGGTCCGGGTTCATTATTATATGGGTCTAATGCAATGGGAGGAGTAGTCAATATCATAACCCGTAAGCAGCATCAGGAAGGTCGCCGCACGCAGGCACGTGTCATGTATGGATCATACAATACGCAGAAATACATGATTAATAATGGTTATAACGCAGGTCGGTTCAGTAGTTTCATCTCTCTGAATCATGACCGTACAGACGGACACCGCGATCATTCCGAATTCCGGATCACCAATGGATTCGCTAAATTGGGTTATGAACTGAACGATCAATTTAAAGCAACGGGAGATATCAGCTTAGCAAAGTACAAGAATCAAAACCCCGGTGCTGTTACGGCTCCTTTACTGGATAACGATATGGATATTCTTCGGGGAACCACTTCGCTGGCTGTTGAAAATAACTTCGGAAGAATAAGTGGTGCCATTCGTGCTTTCTATAATTGGGGAGACCATGAAATCAATGACGGATATCCTGCAGGCGGTAATCCCCGTCGATTTTTATTTAATTCCAAAGACCATAATTACGGTGTGCTGCTTTATCAATCCTTTCGCCTGCTGCCCGGAAATAGTTTTACGCTGGGTTTAGACTATAAAAACTGGGGTGGTAAAGCATGGAATGATAGCATTAACGGCAACCGTGAAGATATTGTAAACAAGAAGATAGACGAAACTGCCGGTTATATCATCATGCAACAGGAACTGTTGAGCATCTTTACGCTTAATGCGGGCATGAGATATGAATACAACAGCGTTTTCGGTGGCGAGTGGGTGCCTCAGGCGGGTATCGTAGCCCGGCCGTTTGAAGGAAATGCCATCCGTGCTTCCTTGTCGAAAGGATTCCGCAGTCCGAATATCCGTGAAATGTATATGTATCCTATTCAGAATGCGGATCTGAAACCGGAGAGTATGCTGAATTACGAGGTGGCTGTTTCGCAAAACTTTCTTGACGGGCGTCTTTTTGCCGAGTTAACCGGATTTTATATTGATGGTAAAGATCTGATTGATGTGACTCCGGTCAACGGCAAGCCATTGAATAGTAATGTAGGCAAATTTACCAATAAAGGGATCGAAGCCGAACTTCGCTATCAGTTATTGAACAACTTGAGCATAGATGCGAACTACAGCTATCTGCATACGGATAAACCGTTGTTGGCTGCTCCGAAGAATCAGTTTTTTGCCGGAATAACATATACACCGGGACGATTTAATTTTCATTTGAATACACAAGCCATTTCCGGATTGTATACTAATGTAAAGGAAACTACTGTTGCAAAAGAAAGTTACACGTTGCTGAACGCCAGAGCGGCTTATCGTTTCGGAACGAGAGATAAAGGGGCAAACGTATTTCTGAAAGGCGAGAACCTGACGGCCGCACGTTATGAAATCAATCAGGGTTTTCCAATGCCAAAAGCGGTCTTTATGGGAGGAGTAGAAGTGACGTTCTAATCTTTTATTGGGAAACAAAAAAGAGGCTGTGCCAAAAGAACCAATGTTCCGGGCACAGCCTTTTTTTTATAAGTTATAATATCATCCTTAGCTGATGTTGTGTCTGATTTTTGTCAGATACTCTTTCATACCGGCCGTATCTTTATTCTTGATGATCTCCTGTAGTGTACTTAATTCTTCCTGAATCCGTTCGATCTGGCGGGGAGTGCGCGGATTGAAAAGGATCTCGGTTAATAGATAATCATCTTCAGAAAGCAACCCGCGGGCAATTTTCATGTGCCGTTTGAATGTTGTTCCCGGCGCATCCTGATGTTTCATAATGGCTGCAAAAACCATAGTCGAAGCAAACGGGATTCCTAAAGAATAAGCTACCACACGGTCGTGCTCATCAAATGTATATTCAAAGATGTTCAGCCGTAATTTCGCATACAAGTCCCGGAAGAAAACTTTTCCGAGATGATCGCTTTCGGAAATGATAATCGTGTTTTCCTTTTCCAGGTTGCCCATGCTGGCAAACGTTGGTCCGAACATCGGGTGAGTGGATACGTAGGGAAAACCGCAAGTCTTATAGAATTCCTGCAGGTTGGTCTTAACCGAGGCTATATCCGAAATAATACAATAAGGCTGGAGGTGAGGCAATACAACTTTGAAAGCTTCGATTGTGTAATTCAGCGTCACACAATTAATCACCAATTCAGGTGCAAAGTCTTTGATTTGCTCCGGTCTTTCCAGACGCAGGGCATTGTATATAAACCGCATCCGCTTCGGGTCACTTTCTAAAACAGCAACTTCATGATCGAAGCTAAGCAGGTCGGTGAAGAAAGATCCCATCTTTCCGGCACCCAAAATCAATATTTTCATGCTTGTTGGTTCATTATAATCATCTGCTGACGTACAGACTCTTCGTGTATTTCTTTCAAGATTTCTTTTACAAATTCAGTGTTCAGATCCATGCTTTGCCCCATACTGGCGCGTTTTTCAAGTATTTCGCTATAGCGCGGGGATTGTAGGATAGGCATATTGTGTTCTTTCTTATAAATACCGATCTCGCGAGAGATGCGCATGCGTTTTGCCAGTAACTCAAGTAATTGTTCATCGATACCGTCAATCTGGTTGCGTAGCTGGGAAAGATTTTCTGTCGTTTGCGTTTCGTTACGGATGACGAGGAGGTTTAATACATAATCCAGCACATCTGGTGTGATTTGTTGCGAAGCATCACTCAGCGCACAATCCGGATTACAATGTGACTCCACAATCAGTCCGTCGAAACTTAAATCCATCGCCTGCTGACAGAGCGGAGCTATTAATTCCCGCTTACCACCGATATGGCTTGGGTCACAAAATATCTGCAATTCAGGCATACGGCGGCGTAGTTCGATAGGAATATGCCAGAGAGGGAGATTGCGATACATTTTCTTATCGTATGAACTAAATCCACGATGAATCACGCCTATACGATGAATGCCTGCCCCATAAATACGTTCGATTGCGCCAATCCACAGTTCAAGGTCGGGATTAACCGGATTCTTAATCAATACAGGTATATCTACGCCCTGTAAAGCATCTGCTATTTCCTGCACAGCAAAAGGATTTACGGTTGTGCGGGCTCCGATCCAAAGCATATCCATACCTGCTTTCAGTGCTTCTTCGACATGCGCCTTTGTTGCCACCTCTGTAGAAACATACATGCCTGTTTCTTCTTTTACCTTTTTCAGCCATTGCAAACCTACTGCTCCTACACCTTCGAATCCTCCCGGTTTGGTGCGTGGTTTCCAGATTCCTGCACGAAATATTTTTACACCTTTAGCTGCCAATCCACGTGCGGTTTCAAGCACCTGCTCTTCTGATTCGGCACTACATGGTCCTGCTATAACAATCGGACGTTTTGTATCTATTCCCGGTAATACGACTGATTCTAATTTAATTTCCATTTTATCGATTATTTATTATATTCTTGATTCTGTTTAATGCTTCCTGTAATTGCTCTTCCTTTGAGCAGAGTGAAATACGAATATATTTTTCGCCGTTGCTTCCGAATATAAAGCCCGGTGTGATGAATACGTTTGCTTCATACAATATTTTGTCTGCAATACTTTCGCTACTTTCGGCATTTGCCGGAATACGTCCCCAAAGAAACAGCCCGGTTTGCTTTTCGTCATAAACACACCCTAATGCATGCATAATCTGTCCCGCCAGATCACGACGGTTAGCATATACTTTATTCATCTCATCGTACCAGGACTTAGGCGCTTTCAATGCTTCGACAGCGGCATATTGCATAGGCTTAAATTGTCCGGAGTCGATATTACTTTTTACTTTTAATATCCATTGTACGAATTGCGGGTTTGATGCAAGCATAGCCATACGCCATCCCGGCATATTATGTGCTTTACTCATGGAATTGAGCTCGATACATATGTCTTTGGCGCCTTCTACACTTAGTATGCTAAGCGGATTATCATTCAGAATAAAGCTGTATGGATTGTCATTACATATCACAATATTATGCCGACGGCCGAAATCAACCAACTTTTCATACAGATCCATACCGGCGTTAGCTCCTGTAGGCATGTTGGGATAATTTGTCCACATCAGTTTAACACCGGAGAGGTCGGTTTGTTCAAGCGCTTCAAAGTCCGGCTGCCAATTCAGTTCTTCTTTCAGATCATAATTGATTATACGCGCGCCTGCCAGCTTGCTTACAGAACTATAAGTAGGATAACCCGGATTTGGAACTAACACGCCATCACCGGGATTAAGAAATGCCAATGAAATATGCAATATGCCTTCTTTAGAACCAATGAGCGGCTGTATTTCCGTGCGTGGGTTCAAGTCTACATGATACCACTCTTTGTACCATTTAGCAAATCCTTCCCGAAGTTCCGGTATGCCGATATAAGGCTGATAACCATGTGCATCAGCTTTTCTGGCTTCCGCGCACAAGATTTCAATGGTTTCTTGTGACGGCGGCATGTCCGGGCTTCCCACCCCGAGGTTGATTACTTTTTTTCCGGCGGCATTCATTTCCGCTACTTCCTTGAGCTTTTTTGAGAAATAATATTCCTGCACACTGTTTACGCGGGCAGCAGGAGTTATATCATACGCTTTGTTTTCTTTCTTCATATTCACCGAGAATTTTAAAATCTTTAGTTAGTGGTCTGATCGCATCCAACGCTTGTTTGTAGCGTGTATAGTCTGTAAAAGTAAGGTCAATATAAAAGAGGTATTCCCATTCGCGGCCAATGATCGGCAAAGATTGTATTTTTGAAAGGTTCATATCGTAAAAGGAGAGAACAGAGAGAACTTTAGAGAGACTGCCGGAAGAGTGGGGTAGTGCGAATACAAGCGAAGCTTTATTTTTATCGGCTCCCTGTCGAAGTTCATCGGCTGTCCATTGATCTGCTATAACAAGGAAACGGGTGAAATTTCGTTTGTTGGTTTCTATCCCTTCGGCAAGAATATTCATTCCATATATTTCGGCAGCCATTTTGCCGCAGATAGCCGCATGTCCTTTCAGCTTATTATCTGATATCCATTTGGCACTCATTGCAGTATCGGCTTTTTCTACAACTTTGGCATGCGGCAGTGTGTTTAAGAAATCCGAACATTGCATCAAGGCTATCGGGTGTGAGTTGACTTCCGTTATATCGTGAATCGTTTCTCCGGGAAGCCCCACTAATGAATGCGAAATGCGTAGTTTGTATTCTCCCACGATATCAAAGCCACTTTCGCGGATCAATTCATGGTTTTGCAGAAGACTGCCGGCAATTGTATTTTCTATTGCCATCACACCTTGAATGGAAGGATCTTTCTTCATTACCGTAATTACTTCCCGGAATGAATTACATCCGATAATCTCAACTTCTTCACCTTCATAGTAGTTTCGGGCTGCTATATCATGATATGATCCGGCAATACCCTGAATTGCAATTCTCTTTTTCATTTGTTGTCTTGTTCTTTCGACAATAGATAAAAAAAAGTCCCGCCACATTGGGCAGGACTTTATATATTTTATTGACTTTTCTTTTGATCAACACTTTACATATAAATTCCTGCCCTCACTGCTAAAGTAAAAGTAAAAATAAAAATATGTAAAGCTAGACTGAGTCATTATTGTCTGTTTTGTTTTATTTATAGCGACAAAAGTAACGCTTTTTTTTAAATACAAAACGAATTGCAACCTTTTTTATACTGTAGCGACCTAAAATTATCTATACAATACCTTTTTTTCTACCGGAAGAGGTTATACTACCTTTTGGTTAGCTTTAAGAGACAGCATGTCTTTCGGTACTGATTTTTTGATTGATTCGATCAATATTTTGCCTATTGAATGACGGATAAAATCCTTACGTGTGATAAGTACGATCTCTCTTGTCGGTTTGGGGATTGCAAACGGACGAACAAGTTTTTTCTGCTCCTCGCTAAGTTGTTTCACCGCTAATTCAGGAATAAAAGTAATGCCGTTACCGCTTTCCACCATACGCATAAAAGTTTCCATACTTCCGAGGCGATAGGCTGCCTGATGCACTTTTACTTTATCCATCTGGCAGAAACGCATCAATTGATCTCTGAAGCAATGACCTTCGTCCAGCAGCCATAGTCTTTCTCCATTTATATCTGATGTGCGGATCAATTCGTTTTTGAAAATGTTTTCAGTGGGGGATACATAACCGAAAAACTCTTCATAATAGATCGTTTCACCCTGTAATTGTTGTTCTAAAGGATAAGACGCAATTAATGCAGCATCAATATCTCCGTTGATTAGTGCCGTTATTGTTGGAGTAGTCTGCATTTCCTGCACTCTTATATCCAGGTCTGCGTGTTCTTCCGCTAATTGATGAAAAAAACGGGGAAGCAGATAAGGAGCTATAGTCGGTAAAACGGAGAGCCGGAATGTTCCTTTTAAGGATTGTTCTTCTTCATTCACGATGTCTTTTATCAAAGCGGTTTGCTGCAATACCACACGTGCCTGATCTATCACCTTCCGACCGGAAGGGGTGGGACGTACGGGTTGTGTGTTTCTATCAAATAATTTTATGCCTAATTCATCTTCAAGTTTCTGGATCATCATACTTAATGTCGGTTGTGTTACGTTGCAATGTTCTGCTGCTTTTGCAAAATGCCGGAATTGATCTACTGCCAGAATATACTCTAATTGTTGGATGTTCATGGTTTGTTATTTATCTATTATTCTTCAATAATAGAATTAAATTTTGACAAAAACAACTATTTTGTTTATTTAATTTGACATTTTATATAGAAGACCGCGTTTACCATAATATAATATGAGGTTTAAAAACATCTATAAAACAAATATATTTTTGTACTTTTGATCTTGATTGAAAAAACATCTATTATTTGAAGGTATATGTCAGATAGCATTGTAATCATCCCCACATATAATGAGAAAGAAAATGTGGAAAATATTATCCGGACGGTATTCGGGCTTGAACAGGTTTTTAACATTCTGATTATTGATGACGGATCGCCGGACGGAACAGCTGATATTGTTAAATCTTTACAGCAAGAATTTCCGGATCGCTTATTCATGATAGAGAGAGAAGGAAAATTAGGTCTTGGAACGGCTTATATTTGTGGTTTTAAGTGGGCAATAGAACAAGGATACGAATATGTTTTTGAAATGGACGCAGACTTCAGCCATAACCCCAATGATCTTCCTAAACTATACGCTGCATGTGCCGAACAAGGTGGTGATGTGGCGGTGGGGTCTCGTTATTGCAATGGTGTTAATGTGGTTAACTGGCCGCTGGGACGAGTGCTTATGTCTTATTTCGCATCGACTTATGTTCGTTTTATTACGGGGATGGATGTTCGTGACACAACGGCCGGCTTCAAATGTTATCGCAGAAAGGTACTTGAAACCATTGACCTCGACCGAATCCATTTCAAAGGGTATGCCTTTCAGATAGAAATGAAGTTTACGGCATACAAATGCGGTTTTAAAATCATAGAAGTGCCGATTATCTTTATTAACCGGGTGTTGGGAACATCAAAAATGAATTCTTCAATTTTCGGAGAAGCCTTGTTTGGCGTGCTTCAATTGAAATGGTGGAGTTTCTTTCGTAAATACCCCCGGAAGCAACAATAAATATTTCTTGTATGAGTAAACTACTTATAAAGAACGCGCGTATTATCAATGAAGGACGTATTTTTGATGGATATGTCTTGACGGATGGCGCCTTTATTTTATCAGTCGGAGAGGCAGATGGCGCTCTCCTTCCGACTTTAGAGAACGAAGCAGACACGATTGTTGATGCGAAAGGCAAATGGTTATTACCCGGAGCGATCGACGATCAGGTGCATTTCCGTGAACCTGGACTTACACATAAAGGCGATATAGCAAGTGAAAGCAAAGCGGCTGTTGCCGGTGGAATAACCACTTTTATGGATATGCCCAATACTAAACCACAAACTACGGCATTGGCAGAACTGGAGTGGAAATTCAAACGTGCTTCGGAAACATCCGTGGCTAATTATTCTTTCTTTTTCGGAGGGACAAACGATAATATGGATGAGATCAGAAAACTGGATAAATCCCGTATTCCCGGTTTAAAACTTTTCCTTGGATCTTCGACCGGCAATATGCTGGTAGACAACCGGGATACGCTTGAGCGTATCTTTGGCGAAGCGAATATGCTAATTGCCATCCATGCCGAAAAAGAAGAAATTATTCGCCGAAACATAACTTATTATACTTCGAAGTTCGGAGAAAATCCGGACATCACTTTCCATAGTAAGATACGCAGTGAGGAAGCTTGCTATGCTTCTTCTTCAGAGGCTGTGGAGTTAGCGACCCGCTTAGATTCGCGGTTGCATATTTTACATCTTTCCACTGCAAAGGAATTAGGATTACTATCTAACAGGCAGCCATTAAGTGAAAAGAAAATCACCGGAGAGGTTTGTGTGCATCATTTATGGTTTCATGATGGGGATTATGCCCGCTATGGAAATCGCATAAAATGGAACCCGTCTATTAAAACATTAAAAGACCGTAATGCCCTGCGTGAAGCAGTAAATACGAATGTAATAGATATTGTAGCGACAGACCATGCTCCTCATTTATTATCGGAAAAGGAGGGAAGTTGTCTGAAAGCAGCTTCCGGCGGTCCGTTAGTACAACATGCTTTGCTGGCCATGCTTGAATTAGCTTCCGAAGGTTGCTTTACGATTGAAAAAGTAGTCGAAAAAATGGCGCATATGCCGGCAGACCTGTTTCATATAGATCGGAGAGGGTATATACGACCGGGGTATTATGCCGATATGGTATTGGTTGATCCATCGCAGGAAACACAAGTTACTAAAGAATCGTTGCTGTATAAATGTGGTTGGTCTCCTTTTGAAGGACATACATTTAAACATACCATTGCCCGGACTTACGTTAATGGGAATCTGGTGTATGATGGGAAAAATATAGATGATTCTGTCAAAGGAATGGAAGTTAGCTACTTGTAAAAGCGGATACCACCAAGCGTGAAATGTTAAAAATGCAAAGAAGTTGCCAATAAATGCCGATATTTATAAAAATGTGTTGTAAAATATATTTTTTTATTTGTCTAATGTTATTTATTCAATC
>DAIPZX010000045.1:0-10515 GCA_036781995.1 Massilibacteroides sp.
CATAGTGATGTTGAAAACATGGTTACTCCCCAATAACGAATGGCTGAATAGTTACCTGATCCGGTATCGCAGGTCTGCGATGTATGGAAACAAAAAAAAGGTATCCGTTTAGATACCTTTTTGATAGTTGCGGAGGCAAGACTCGAACTTACGACCTTTGGGTTATGAGCCCAACGAGCTACCACTGCTCCACTCCGCGATTTAGTTGCTATCATTAGCGTGATTGCGAGTGCAAAGGTAGGGATACTTTTTAATAAAACAAATTATATGTAAGTTTTTTTTAATCCTCTTGGTAGATACAATCTTTTTTGAGTACTTTGCGCACATATTCAATTAATTTGTGCAGTGTAGTTCTAATGACAGTTTCTAAAACACGAGATATGCTTGTTGATGTGGCCCGGCAATTATTTGCCCGGTCGGGAGTAGACAATACTACTATGAATGATATTGCGCATGCATCACGTAAAGGGAGACGAACGCTTTATACTTATTTTAAGAATAAGAATGAGATCTATCTGGCTGTAGTGGA
This sequence comes from Massilibacteroides sp., assembly GCA_036781995.1. Lineage (GTDB taxonomy): Bacteria > Bacteroidota > Bacteroidia > Bacteroidales > Tannerellaceae > Massilibacteroides. The sequence continues at coordinate 530 of DAIPZX010000045.1, forward strand.
ATCAGAGTTGGATAGATTGCATAAAATATTACTTGAGGTAGCGGCTAAAGAATTGCCTGCTGACGAAAAAATATTAACCTTTATCTATGCCAGACTGGATGCCGTAAAAGCAATTGTTTTCAGAAACGGCACGTTGCGCGCTACCTTTTTCAGGGATATCTGGCGTGTTGAAAAAGTTAGAAAAGGTTTTGATTTGCGTGAGATTGAGATAATTAAAAAGATTCTTGCGGATGGAGTAAAGGAAGGGGTTTTCAGTATGCCCGATGTAGAGATTACTGCCCTTGTGTTACACCATGCTTTGAAAGGTCTTGAGGTTCCTTATATACGTGGGAAAATGGGAGACAATATATCACAGAGAATAAAGAGAAGAGATAACGTAATGAATTTAATATTCAACGGAATAAAGATTAAGTAAAGAAATTAATTAATTAATATGTTTATTAATGCAACCGGCTATTATGTGCCTGAAGAGAGGGTACACAATCAACACTTTCTTAATTTGAATGGCTTAACGAGTGAGTGGATTGAACAACGGACAGGGATAAAGACCCGGTCTAAGGCAAAAGAAGAAGAGAATATTAATACAATGAGTTTAGAGGCAATTAAAGATGCCTTGCCTAAATTGCCATACGATATAAAAGAGGTAGACCTGATCATTTCAGCCTCTTATTCTCCGTATGATACAGTTGCTACAGCGGCGCATATCGCACAGCGTGAGTTCGGTATAGAAAATGCGAAAGCATTGTATTTATCTTCAGCTTGCTCTTCGTTTGTAAATGCACTCGAGGTGGTAGAGGGTTATTTTGCGATGGGAAAGGCTTCTAAAGCGTTGGTTATTTCGGCAGACAAGAATTCTGCGTATTATAACGAAACTGATCCGAAAGCCGGACACCTTTGGGGAGATGCTGCTGCAGCTTTTTTTATTTCAAAAGAGAAGCAGACGGGAAATGAACCGGAAATCGTAGATATATATACTGAAGGGCTCGGTCATATCAGTAAAGGTCCGGAGGGAGTACAACTGCGTCCGAGACATGGGGGTATTATGATGCCGGAAGGTAAGGATGTTTTTGTACAAGCTTGTACCTATATGCCTAAAAACGCGCTTTACTTGTTGGAGAAAAACGGCTATACGCTGGATAATCTGACTTATCTGATCGGTCATCAGGCAAATATGCGTATCATGGCCAATATTGCAAAACAGTTAGAATTGACAGACGACAGAATTTTGCATAATATTGAAGAGTATGGAAATACCGGTTCGGTAAGTTCTGCGCTTGTCTATGCGGAAAATACAGATAAATACAAACCCGGAGATCTGATCTGCCTGACGGTGTTTGGCGGTGGTTATTCAGCCGGTGCATGTTTGATTAAAATTTAAATTATTTAATAGTAAGATTATGAAGTTACTGGAAGGAAAAGTAGCCTTAGTTACCGGAGCAGCTCGTGGTATCGGTAAGGCGATCGCTTTAAAGTTTGCCTCGGAAGGTGCTGATGTGGCGTTTACTGATTTGAATATCGATGAAAACGGTCTGGCTACCCAGAAAGAAATAGAAGCTTTTGGTGTAAAAGCGAAAGGATATGCGTCTAACGCTGCTAATTTTGAAGATGCGCACAATGTCGTTGCTGAAATAGTTAAAGACTTCGGTCGTGTGGATATTCTTGTAAATAATGCCGGAATAACACGTGACGGACTGATGATGCGTATGACTGAGCAACAGTGGGATATGGTTATTAATGTAAATCTGAAGTCTGCGTTTAACTTTGTTCACGCGCTAACTCCGGTGATGATGAAACAAAAAAGCGGAAGCATTATTAATATGGCTTCGGTTGTTGGTGTTTCCGGAAATGCAGGACAGAGCAACTATTCAGCTTCAAAAGCGGGTATGATCGGATTGGCAAAGAGTATTGCCAAAGAACTTGGCTCTCGCGGAATTCGTGCGAATGCTATTGCTCCGGGATTCATTATCACGGATATGACTGCTGTACTTTCTGAGGAAGTAAAAGCGGAGTGGGCAAAACAAATTCCTTTGCGTCGCGGAGGAACTCCGGAAGATGTGGCAAATACTGCGGTATATCTTGCTTCTGACCTTTCATCTTACGTAACCGGTCAGGTGATCAACGTTTGTGGAGGAATGAATACCTAATATGGAAGTTATCTACGAAGACAATCATCTGATTGCTGTAAATAAAACATGCAGCGAGATTGTACAAGGAGATAAAACCGGCGATACTCCTCTTTCGGAAATGCTTAAAACATGGCTGAAAGAGAAGTATTGCAAACCCGGTAATGTTTATGTCGGGGTTACACATCGTTTAGACCGCCCGGTAAGCGGTCTTGTTTTATTTGCCAAAACCAGTAAAGCGTTGCCCCGGATGAACGAAATGTTTCGTAACGGGGATATAAAAAAAACGTATTGGGCAATCGTGAAAAATCGTCCTTTGCAAGCAGAAGGCGAATTGGTGCATTGGCTGGTTCGTAATGAAAAGCAGAACAAGAGTTATGCTTACGATACCGAGAAGCCGGACGCCAAGAAAGCAATCTTGCATTATAAACTGATCGCAAGTTCGGATAATTATTATTTGCTTGAGGTGGACTTGAAAACAGGGCGTCATCATCAGATACGTTGTCAGTTGGCTAAAATGGGTTGCCCGATTAAAGGAGATTTAAAATATGGAGCAGACCGTTCGAATAAAGACGGAGGTATCAGTTTGCATGCGCATAGTGCTGAATTTATTCATCCGGTCTCTAAACAGCCGGTAAAAATAGTTGCTCCCGTACCGAATGATAACTTATGGCTTAGCATCACCGCCGGACTTTAATCCGGCGTTTTTTGTTGCCCCTTCCGCATCCAACTGTGCTTTGGATTTACTCTTCGTAACAATATAAACTCCCGCAAAAACAAGTACAATAGCCAACGATTTTGTCCAGCCGAACGTATCCATTCCCCAGAGGACGGTAACAATAGAGGCTACAATCGGTTGCATGTAATTGTACATCAGCGCTACAGTAGGGCGAAGCAGGCGTTGACCTACCGGAACAAGAAAGTAGGTGATAAAAGTTCCGCCTACAACGACATAAATAATCCCCCGGTAAATATCTGCCGACAGCGCCGGGAAGTCTATTGCCGTAATGTGGCTATAAGAGAATGGAATACAGCAAACCGAAGCATACATGAACATCCACTTCATTAATGTAACCGGAGAGTAACGACCTATTAAGTCTTTAAAGAGAACAAAATAAATGGAATAGCTAAACTGTGCGAATAAACAAAGTAAATCTCCCCAGGTATTTGCGGCATTGGATGCCGTTATGGTCTGGTGGCTTCCCATAATTAAAAGCAAAGCACCCGACGCACCAATAAAGATTCCGGATATTTTCTTTCCTGTTACAGGCTCTTTCAAGTAAAGGGCGGCGATGATCATGGTTATAATGGGGCTTGTCGTTGTTACGATCGAAGCATTTATAGGCGATGTGAGAGAAACCCCCATAACGTAAGAACCCTGATTAAAGACAATTCCTAATAATGCCGCGAAAAACAAGCGGACCATATCTTGCGGACTGACTTCTTCCTTTTTTACGAAAAGAGAGGCTGTCCAGAATAAGATAGCAGCACCCACCAACCGGAATGTAGTAAGAGACATCGCGTCTATTAATCCGGAGGATAATACTTTTTTGGATATCGGAGCCATTAATCCCCACAGAATGTTGGCTGTAAGCATTGCCAGATGTCCCTGATAGTCTGCTAATTTTAATCCTTCTTTACGCATAATTTTGTATTCTTGTTAAACCGATACCAAAGACTAAGTCCTAATGCCGTAAGACTTACCGGAAAGCCCGACCAAATGCCTAATGGTCCCCAATTCAGTATGAAACCGCAAAAATATCCGATTGGCAGAGCCATTCCGAAATGGCAGGCGAAGGCAGAGCAGGCAAGAAACTTAACATCGGAAATTCCTCTTAATGCGTTGGCAAACAAAATCTGCAATCCATCTCCGATCTGATAAAGAATGACAGGATAAGCCAATAGGGCTACCATTTTGATCACCTCTTCATTATCGGTAAAGAGATACCCCATGAAGTTACGACATATAAAGATGATAAGCATAACACTGAGTGCCACCAGCATCATAATGTGTAATCCGGCAAATGCAGAACGACGAACGTTGGTCATATCATTTTGTCCTTTATAGCTGCTTATCCGAATGGCTACAGCGGCTCCGATGCCATAATAAATCATGAAGCCTATAGTCGAGACTACACCTACGATTTGATGCGCAGCGAGAGCAATGCTGCCTATCCAGCCCATCATAAGTACGCTCAGGCTGAACGAAGCACTTTCAACACCCATCTGTATTCCTACCGGAATACCCATACGGAATAATAGCCTTTGAGATTTGCGGTTGATAAATGATTCTTTGAAGCCGATACGGAATTCACGATATCTGGAATGAAACACAAATAGCAGGCAAAACACCAGAGGAGACAGAATGCGTATAGCTAAAGTCACTATTCCGGCACCGGTCAGTCCCATCTCCGGACAACCGAAGTTTCCGTAAATAAAAAGATAATTACCGATGATATTAATTACATTGGTTCCAAGTATAATCCACATGGGTGTAACGGTGTCTCCCGTGCCATCGCTAAATTGTTTGAAGGCATTAAACAGCATGACAAAGGGGATGGATGCTAATTGCAGCAGATAATAAGGAACAATCAGAGGAATTAATTCCTTGGGTTGGTTTAGGTTGTGTAGGTTCAGTATAAGGATGGTCATGGCGATAACAAGTCCTGCACTGATCAGCAAATTGCTTAATAAACTGTTTTTTAGCATTGCTCCTGCATGGCTGGATTCTTTTCTTGCGGTAAATCCGCTGATGATGGGAGTGAGACCATACGAAAAGCCGATCCCGAAAATAGAAGCAAGGGTGAAAAAATTATTCACAAATGAAGCGGCAGCCAATTCTTCCATACTATGTTGCCCTACCATAATATTATCGGCAAATGCAACAATAATAATACCCAGTTGTCCCAACATGATAGGGACACCCAATCGTATAATTTGTTTGTAGTGTGTTTTGTAATTATTTCTTGACAATGGCTACAGTCTTGATTTTGACATTTTTCAACGGACGGTCTTTTTCATTCGTCGGGGCGAACTGAATTTTATTTACGACCTTCATCCCGCTGACAACTTCTCCAAATACTGTATAGTTACCATCTAAATGAGGAGCGCCTCCCAGATGCATATAGGCTTCGCGCTGTTCGGGGGTAAGTTCAATACTTTTTTCTTTTTCCATTTTTTCCAACTCCAGTTCTGTAAAGAATTTGCCGGTTACAATATAGAATTGAGTTGCCGAAGACGCTTTTTCCGGATTTTCCTCATCCTTGGTTCTTGCTGCGCATAAGGCTCCGGCTTTATGGAAGTATTGCGGATAAATAAATTCAGCAGGTACGGTATAACTCAGGTCACCACTTCCGAGTTCTTTGTCGAGCGGAGCATCTTTTGACGTAACATCACCTGCCTGTATCATGAATTGCTTGATCACCCGATGAAAAAGTAAGCCCTCATACGTTTTGTCATTAATATGCTTAATAAAGTTGTCCCGGTGTTGAGGTGTTTCATTATACAATTTTACCTTAATCTTTCCCATGTCTGTGTCTATTAATACAAGTGTTTCGGCATCTTGTGCCTGAACAGTGCATACAGTAGCTAAAATAGCTGTAAAGAGAAGGGTAAGAAAAAGTTTCATACAGTGTTTTTTTAATTGTTGGGCAAATGTACAAAATAATTGAGTCATTACTTTTATAATCATGCTAAATTGAATATACAAACTTCATTGCACGGAGCGGATTTTTACTACATTTGCTTTATACTTACAGATTAGCTCATGAATAATACTTTTTTATCTCCATTTTCCAGACCTGTTTATGTCATGCTGAAGCCTATTGGGGCGGTATGCAATCTGGCTTGCGAGTATTGTTACTACTTAGAGAAATCCCGCTTTTATCCGGAGGTGAAGAATCATATACTGACAGACGAACTGCTTGAAAAGTTTATTAAAGAATACATAGAATGCCAGACAACACCGGAAATACTCTTCACCTGGCATGGTGGCGAAACGCTGATGCGCCCTCTCTCTTTCTATAAAAAAGCATTAGAACTGCAACAGCGATATGGTAGAGGAAGACGGATTGACAACTGCATACAAACCAATGGTACATTGCTGACGGATGAATGGTGCCGTTTCTTCAAGGAGAATAATTTCCTGGTTGGTATTTCGATTGATGGACCGCAGGAGTTTCATGATGAGTATCGGAGAAATAAGCAAGGATTACCTTCTTTTTATAAGGTGATGAAAGGGATTGAGCTCTTGAAGAAGCATCAGGTTGAATATAACGCGATGGCTGTTGTAAATGATTACAACGTAGATTATCCGTTGGCGTTTTATAACTTCTTTAAGGAAATAGACTGCCGTTATATTCAGTTTGCACCCATTGTAGAACGAATGAAACGCGGAAATCTCAGTACGCCTGCTGAACAGGGGCAGGAGGTAGCACTCGCTCCTTTTTCTGTAGATGCCCGAAAGTGGGGTGACTTTCTTTGTGCAATCTTCGACGAATGGGTTAAACAGGATGTGGGCACCTACTATATCCAGCTTTTTGATGCTACGCTTGCCAACTGGGTAGGTGAACAGCCGGGTGTTTGTACGATGGCGAAGACTTGCGGACATGCCGGTGTGATGGAATTTAACGGTGATGTTTATGCGTGCGACCATTTTGTATTTCCGGAATACAAGCTGGGCAACATACGTGCTCGTTCTATAACCGAAATGATGTATAGTCCCGAGCAGGTTCGCTTTGGTAATGACAAGCAGGATAAACTTCCTCGACAGTGTAAAATATGTGAATTTTTATTCGCATGTAATGGCGAATGCCCTAAAAATCGTTTCCTTTACACTGTAGACGGTGAATACGGGCTTAACTATCTCTGTGCGGGATTCAAAAGATATTTCAGCCATGTGGCGCCTTATATGGATTTTATGAAGCGGGAATTGTTGGCGAAACGTCCGCCTGCCAACGTTATGCAATGGGTTAAGGAGAATCATTTATAAACTAAATAGCAGAATATGAAGTTTAACAGACGCGATTTTATTAAAACAGGAGGTATGGTTATGATCGGATCATTAGCGGCCCCTTCCTTTTTAGGAAGTTGTACCGGTGGTGCGGCCGATAAAGCAGCCGGTATCTCGTTTGCTCAGAATCACTTTGGCGTGAGTGAGCAGGATTTGAAAAAAGTGCTGACGGCAGCATTGGAAAAAGGTGGCGATTACGCTGATCTTTTCTTTGAACACACGTACAGAAATAATATTGGATTGCAGGATGGGGCAGTAAACCGCGCATCTTCTAATATTGATTTCGGAATGGGCGTACGCGTCTTGTCGGGAGACCAAACGGGTTATGCCTATGTGGAAAGCATTACACTGGATGAAATGCTTAAGGCGGCACGTACCGCCGCGCGCATTGCTAACGCGGGAAAGTCCAATGCAGCAGTTAATCTAACAGAAATTCAGGTTGCGAACAATTATTATACCGTGCAAACAGCCTGGGACGAAATTGCCGTGAAAGAAAAAATGCCTTTCCTGCAAAAACTCAATGATCAGGTATTCGCTCTGGATAAGCGTGTTAACAAGGTAAGTGCTTCGCTTGGAGATTCCACATCACATATCTTCTTCTGTAACTCGGAAGGACAGATGTATTATGACTACCGTCCGATGGTGACTCTCGGCGCTGTTTGTATTATGGAAGAGAACGGCAAGATAGAAAACTCTTACGCCGCGCGCGCCTTTCGTATGGGAGCCGAGTTTCTGACGGATGAAGTGATTGATACGGTAGCCAAAGAAGCCGTAGAGAAGACAGCTATCCTGTTTCAGGCTATTAAGCCTAAAGGAGGCGAAATGCCTGTGGTAATGGGTGCCGGAGGTTCGGGTATTCTATTGCACGAAGCGATCGGACATGCTTTTGAAGCGGATTTCAATAGAAAGAACACTTCTATTTTCGCAGATCAACTGAATAAAAAAATCTGCAACGAACATATTAATGTAGTTGACGACGGAACGATTCCATTCAATCGTGGTTCGGTTAATATCGATGACGAAGGTATTGAAGGGCAAAAGACGTATATTGTGAAAGAGGGCGTTCTTACCAGCTATCTGCATGACCGCTTGAGCGCGAAACATTACGGTATCCCATCCACAGGAAACGGTCGGCGGGAATCTTTCCGCATGATGCCTATACCTCGTATGCGCGCTACGTATATGGAAGCGGGCAATGTGACGGAGGAAGAAATGATCTCTACGGTGAAGAAAGGTATCTACGCTTCCAACTTTACGAACGGACAGGTGCAGATTGGCGCCGGAGACTTTACTTTCTTCGTAAAAGACGGTTACCTGATTGAAAACGGAAAATTAACGCAACCTATCAAAGACATCAACATCATTGGTAATGGTCCGAAAGCATTAGCGGATATGACCATGGTAGGCAATAATTATAAAATGGACAATGGCACATGGACTTGCGGTAAAGACGGACAATCCTGTCCGGTTACTTGCGGTATGCCCTCAGCCTTGGTTAGTAAACTTACAGTAGGAGGAGAAAGCTGATATGATAACGAATGAAAATAAGAAATTAGCCCAATGGGCAATGGATTTTGCCTTGAAAAACGGATGTCAGGCAGCAAGAGTAAGCCTTTACAATGGCTCGAACAGCTCGTTGGAAGTGCGCGATATGAAAATTGATCGCCTGCAACAAGCCTCGGAAAGCAGTTTGGTGATTCAGTTATACGTAGACGGACGCTTTGGTTCTTTTTCAACGAACCGTATCGACCGTAAAGAACTGGAAAGCTTTATTAAAAATGGTATAGACTCCACCCGTTATCTCGCGGAAGATACCGCGCGTACCTTACCGGATGCATCTCTGTATTATAAAGGCGGACAGCCAGATCTGGAACTCTACGATCCTAAAGCGGAGAATGTAAACCCAGACGATAAAGTATCTCTCGCCATGGCTACTTGTGAGGAAATCATGGGTAAAGACAATCGCATAATCTCCGCGGAAGCTTCTTACAGTGACGATACAGAGTTCAAATACATGGTAGCCAGCAACGGATTTGAAGGCGAAAGCTCGGCTTCTTCCTTTTCGCTTGTATCCAGCGTCAGCATCAAGGGAGACGGCGACGCGCGCCCATCTTCTTATTGGTATGACTCGGCGTTGTTTTATGATGCACTGATCAAGAAAGGTTTGGGAACCAAGGCGCTGGAACGGGTGATACGTAAACTGGGGCAGAAGAAAGTAGCCTCGGGCAAGTACACGATGATTGTAGATAATATGAATTCATCCCGGTTGCTTTCACCTATTATAAGTGCCCTGTATGGTTCGTCTATCCAGCAAAAGAATTCTTTCCTGATCGACAAATTAGGACAGAAGATCGTTAGCGATAAATTGATTCTGACCGATACGCCTCACATTAAACGCGCACCCGGAGCACGTTATTTTGATGGAGAAGGAGTGGCTACAAAACAAATGCCTGTGATAGACGGTGGTGTGTTGAAAACATATTTTATCGATACCTACAGCGCCAATAAAATGAACACGGCGCCAACGATCAGCAGTCCCTCTATTCTTTCTCTCCAAATGGGAAATAAAGATACAGACGGATTAGTGGCAGCAACCCGAAAAGGAATCCTCATTACCGGATTTAATGGCGGAAACAGTAATAGTACGACAGGAGACTTTTCCTATGGTATTGAAGGCTTCCTGATCGAAAACGGCAAACTAACACAGCCCATTTCCGAAATGAACATTACCGGAAACATGCTGACCCTATGGAGCAACCTGCTCGAAATAGGCAACGATCCCCGCCCATCATCCAGCTGGAAAGTGCCATCTCTGGCATTTGAAGGCGTTGACTTCAGCGGATTGTAAAAAA
>DAIPZX010000046.1:0-10471 GCA_036781995.1 Massilibacteroides sp.
TACACGGTAGTTTAGACTACACAAAACAAAAAGGTTTAATCCTTTTCAAAAAAAAATGATAATACTCATTAAACAACGGAGGTGGTTACCTCTCAACCCGGAATTGATTTGTCAATTCATCGCAAAAATACCCATTTTAACAAGAATACACACTGCCTCTATGACATTATTTTATTAAATATTAAAAACAAACAGTAAATTTATGTAATGCGTAACTATGGCAGGCTTTCATCCTTTAAAAAATAGAATGTATTCAAAATAGCATTGTCATTGCGAGAAGCGAAGCGACGAAGCAATCCAGAGGGGGCGTAAACTGGATTGCTTCACTGCGTTCGCAATGACGTCGCGATATTGAAAATACCGGGATACAGGGCGGCTGTATTAAAATAGCATCTAAACTATCATCGTCATTGCGAGGAACGGAGTGACGAAGCAATCCAGAGGAGGTGCGTAAACTGGATTGCTTCAATAGTTATGATATTACAGGTAGGTTAAAATTAAATTAGAGGTAGGTCTAAATCAATTTAGAGGTAGGTCTAAATTAGATTACAGGTAGGTGTAATTTATTATATAAAGTAGTCTTTCAAACGTACTACACTAAATGGGTCTTGTTTTTTTACGAACAGTTATTATAAACACAGACAACTGATTTTATAAAGATTGTTCATTATATTTACATGCCCATAATTTTGTGAACACGTAAACAATGAACATAAATGGAATATTCGATCAAAGAAATTTTACGTATTATTGACGCGAAAACTGAAGAAATAACAGATACCTCCATCAGCATATTATTGATAGACAGCAGAAGATTGACTTTGCCGGAGAAGAGCCTTTTTTTTGCACTTAAAACGAAGACAAACGATGGGCATAAGTATATCGGTGAATTATATCGCCTGCGGGTTCGTAATTTTGTGGTATCAGAATGGCTGCAGGAATTCGATGCAATGCCGGATGCCAATTTTCTTGTGGTGAAAGATACGCTCAGGGCGTTACAAAAATTATCGGCTTTCCATCGTAAGCGCTTTGACTTTCCGGTAATTGGCATTACGGGGAGTAACGGGAAAACAGTTGTCAAGGAGTTTCTTTACCAGTTGTTGCATAACGATTTTAATATTGTGCGCTCACCAAGGAGCTACAATTCACAAATAGGAGTCCCCCTTTCGGTATGGCAAATCAATGAAATGCATACATTAGGGATTTTCGAGGCGGGCATCTCTCAGCCGGATGAAATGGAACGTCTGCAACCTATTATATCTCCAACAATCGGAATCATCACCAATATAGGCGAAGCTCATCAGGAAAATTTCCTCTCCACAACACAAAAATGCCTCGAAAAACTCACCTTGTTTAATGATGCCGAGGCAATTATTTACGATGGAGACAATGGCTTTATAGCCAATTGCATCGAGGCTGCCTGTTTATCACATAAAGCGATCGTCTGGAGCCGGACGGATTCGGAAGCACCTCTATTTATACAATCTATCGAAAAGAAAGAAACGACAACGGAGATCAACTGCACCATGTTAGGACTCAGCAAACGATTTGTTATTCCTTTTACAGATGATGCTTCTATTGAAAATGTGATGCACTGTCTGGCTTTAATTCTTTATCTCAAACCAACCAGTATCAGCGATGAATCCAAAACGGCTTTACTTGAGCCTGTCGATATGCGGCTTGACGTAAAGCAGGGAATAAATAACTGCCTGTTGATCAACGATACCTATAATTCGGATATAAACTCCTTGGATATCGCGTTGGATTTTCAGGCAAGCCGCCGGGTGAATAAAAAGCTGAAGAGTACATTGATTCTTTCAGATATCCTCCAGTCTGGCGCATTGCCGAAATCGTTGTATAAGAAAGTGGCGGATATGGTACGGCGAAAAAAGGTAGATCGCATTATCGGTATCGGACGCGACATTAAGGAATATGAATCAGCATTCGATATTCAAAAAGAGTTTTTCCTGACCACGGACGATTTTATTCAATCGCCTACATTCAAGTCGTTCAAAGATGAATTGATCCTGATCAAAGGTTCGCGCCGTTTTCATTTTGAACGCATTTCGGAATTACTGGAAAAGAAAGTACATGAAACTATTTTGGAAGTAGATCTGGATGCTGTTGTGCATAATTTTAACCATTACCGTTCGCTGCTTAAACCGGAAACGAAAATCGTTTGCATGGTGAAAGCCTTTGGGTATGGGGCGGGATCGTATGAACTGGCAAAAACCCTGCAAGAATATCGTTGTGATTACCTTGCCGTAGCCGTAGCCGATGAAGGAGCCGATCTTCGGAAAGAGGGCATTTCTATTCCTATTATCGTGATGAATCCGGAATTCAGCAGTTTTAATGTTTTATTCGAAAATCTGCTGGAGCCGGAAGTATATAGTTTCCGCCTGTTGGATGCCATGATCAAGGAAACAGAACGGCGGGGAATCACGTCTTATCCGATACATATAAAGATAGATACAGGAATGCACCGTCTCGGATTCCAACCGGAAGACATACCCGAAATAGGCAACCGGATCAAAGAGCAGTCCGGCGTAGTAGTGCGCACTGTCTTTTCTCATCTGGCAGGAAGCGATTCGGCGCGTTTGGATGATTTCACCAGGCAACAATTCTCCAAATTTGAAAAGGCTGCCGCCGCACTCGAAAATGGTTTGCAACAACAGGTGATCAAGCATATTCTTAACTCGGCAGGAATAGAACGTTTTCCTGAGCATCAAATGGATATGGTGCGTTTAGGTATCGGTTTGTATGGAGTAAGCGCTTCCGGGCAGAACGGATTAAGAAATGTAAGTACACTCCGAACCACCATCCTTCAGATACAGCAGGTGCCGGCAGGTGATTCGGTTGGTTATGGCCGAATGAGTTTCGTCAACCGGGATTCACGTATCGCCATTATTCCTATCGGCTACGCGGATGGGCTGGACCGGCATTTCAGCAATGGCAAAGGCGAAGTCGTGATCAACGGAAAACGCTGTCCTGTCATAGGCAATATCTGCATGGATGCCTGTATGATCGACGTTACGGATACGGAAGCAAAAGAAGGGGATAGCGTGATTATATTCGGTGAAGAATTACCTGTCAGCGAGCTTTCCGACAAGCTGAAAACGATTTCGTATGAAATACTCACCTCCGTTTCTCCGAGGGTAAAAAGAGTATATTTCAGAGAATAATTGTCCGGGTTGCGCGTTTTTCGTATTTTTGTGCCATATCAATTAAAGAATAAGGTATGAGTCATAATTTATTAAAAGGCAAACGTGGAATTATTTTTGGTGCGCTGAATGATATGTCTATCGCGTGGAAAGTTGCCGAGAAAGCCGTTGAAGAAGGTGCAATCATAACGCTTAGTAATACGCCGATCGCTGTCCGCATGGGACAGGTCGACGAATTAGGTCAAAAATTGAATGCTACGGTTTTACCTGCTGACGCCACAAATGTGGATGACTTGAATATGGTCTTTTCTGAATCGGTAAAGATACTTGGCGGAAAGATCGATTTCGTGCTTCATTCTATTGGAATGAGCCCCAATGTGCGCAAAAAACGCACATACGATGACCTGGACTATGATTTGTTGGAAAAGACATTGGATATATCCGCTATTTCTTTCCACAAAATGCTTCAGGTAGCTAAAAAGCAAGATGCTATTTCAGAATATGGTTCTGTCGTGGCGCTTAGTTATGTTGCTGCACAACGTACGTTTTTCGGATATAACGATATGGCAGATGCAAAAAGCCTGTTGGAATCAGTAGCCCGCAGCTTCGGGTATATTTACGGACGCGAAAAGAATGTACGCGTCAATACAATTTCCCAATCTCCGACCATGACTACTGCCGGAAGCGGCGTAAAAGGCATGGAACACCTGATGGACTTTGCCGAAAGAATGAGTCCGCTGGGTAATGCTTCTGCGGATGAGTGCGCGGATTATTGTATTGTGATGTTCTCAGACCTCACAAAGAGGGTAACTATGCAAAACCTATATCATGACGGAGGTTTCTCCAGCATGGGTATGAGCTTGCGTGCCATGAGTCAGTACAGTAAAAGCATGGAGGATTTCTCTGATGAAAACGGGAATCCTATTTACGGCTAAAATACAGACTTTTAAAAGCGCATAAAAACATGTCTTTGCGGGCTTGAGTCCGCAAAGACGTTAACAAGCGCTTTTTCGCTTTAATATTCCAACTCTAATACTTCATCTTATGTTCCTCAAGATCTATCCTGAAAATCCCAATCTCAAAGAAATAGATAAAGTGATTAACGTATTGCGTGACGGAGGACTCGTAATCTATCCCACAGATACCATCTATGCCATCGGATGTGACGCGTTGAATGTACGTGCCGTTGAGACGATCTGTAAGATGAAGAACATTAATCCGCAAAAGAGCAATCTGTCTATCATCTGTTACGACCTCTCTAATCTCAGCGAATACGCAAAGATAAGCAACGCTGCCTTCAAACTTATGCGGAAAAACCTGCCGGGAGCTTTCACCTTTATCCTGCCTACAAGCAGCGAATTGCCTAAGATATATAAAAACCGGAAAGAGGTCGGGATTCGTGTGCCGGACAATAATATAATCCGCCTGCTTGTTAAAGAATTGGGCAATCCGATTCTGACTACTTCCATCCGCGATGAAGACGATGAGATACTCGAATACGCGACCGATCCTGAATTAATCTTTGAGAGATACGAAAAAAAGGTCGATGTTATCATTGATGGAGGATACGGAAATTTGGTTCCTTCGACTGTTGTAGATTGTTCAACGGATGATTTTAAAATAGTAAGACAGGGCAAAGGCGAACTCGTCTATTGATTTTGCCTATATTTGTCATCCGAAAACATGCAAATAAAGACAATCAATGGAGAACAACCCGTCTAAAACCCCGTCCCCAATCCTTTCTTTAATTCCTCTTGCCGTTTTAGTCAGTCTTCTTTTTATTACAATCTCTATTTGGGGAGGCGACGCATTGAGCGGCGCAAGCCAGATTGTGTTATTGTTTTCGTCGGCTGTTTGCTGTCTGATCGGGATGCTTTTTTACAAGGTGCCCTGGAAAACATTTGAAGCAGCGATTATCAATAATATAACAGGGGTGAGTACTGCTCTGATTATTCTTTTAATTATTGGCGCTTTGTCTTCCTCCTGGATGATCAGCGGCGTGGTTCCTACATTGATTTATTATGGTGTGCGGTTAATCCACCCGGACTTATTCCTTGTTTCTACTTGTGCTATTTGCGCTATCGTTTCGGTGGTGACGGGAAGTTCATGGACCACTGTCGCAACTATCGGAGTGGCATTGTTTGGCATTGGGCAGGTGCAGGGGTTTGGCGAAGGGTGGATTGCCGGTGCGATTATTTCAGGAGCTTATTTTGGGGATAAAGTTTCTCCGTTGTCTGATACAACTATTTTAGCCTCATCGGTAACCGGAACTCCTTTGTTCAAGCATATCCGTTACCTGATGCTTACCACGGTTCCGTCTATAACCATCGCGTTACTGATTTTTACAATCGCCGGATTTTCACACGAAGCAACAGACACAGCCCATATCAATGAATTCAGACTGGCTTTACAGGAAACATTCAATATCTCCTTATGGCTATTGCTCGTGCCGGTCATTACGGGCATCCTGATAGCCAAAAGAGTGCCTGCTATTATTACGTTGTTCGTTTCGTCTATCCTGGCCATTGTCTTTGCGCTTATCTTTCAGCAGGAAGTACTCCGGGAGATTGCCGGGGCGGCAAATGCAACCTTAGAAAGCCTGTTTACAGGATCACTGATCACCTTGTACGGAGGCACACATATCGAAACCGGCAGCGCGGCGTTGAATGAACTTGTATCCACACGGGGAATGGCAGGCATGATGAATACGGTATGGCTTATCCTCTGCGCGATGTGTTTTGGCGGCGCGATGGTAGCGAGCGGCATGTTGGCCAGTATCATTTCCGTTTTTCTGCGTTTTATGCACAAAACTTTCGGACTGGTGGCATCGACCGTTGCCTCCGGATTATTTTTTAATATCTGTACGGCAGACCAGTATATTTCCATTATTCTGACAGGAAAGATGTATAGCGACACGTATAAAAAGAAAGGCTATGACAGTTGCCTGTTGGGGCGTACCATTGAAGATGGGGTAACGGTGACCTCGCCATTAGTGCCCTGGAACAGTTGCGGGCTTACCCAGTCCACCGTACTCGGCGTCGCAACATTAACCTATCTGCCTTACTGTTTTTTCAACCTGATAAGTCCGTTGATGAGTCTGTTTATCGCCGCGATAGGATATAAAATTGCCCGTATATCTCCCGAAGAAGAAAATAAAAAAAATCAATCAAGCCATTGAGGTAGAAAGAACTACTTTTAAGCAACTATTCCGGCTGATGATTGTTTTCTTATAAAAACAGATTAAACAGTAAGATTATGACACTAACATTTAAAGACGCTCTAAAGAACCGCAGAACGTATTACACTATTACAAACGAATCCCCTGTCTCTGATAAAGAAATCAAAGAAATTCTGGAACATGCGCTGTTGCATGTCCCCTCAGCATTCAATTCTCAAACAACGCGTGTCGTTTTGTTATTGGGTGATCAGCATAAAAAGCTATGGAATATAACCAAGGAAACCCTTCGTAAAATTGTTCCCCCAGAAAATTTTGGCGCGACAGAATCTAAAATTGACGGAGCCTTTGCCGCAGGTTATGGCACTGTTCTGTTTTATGAAGACACGGAAGTGGTAGAAGGTCTGCAAAAGGCATTCCCCTCCTACAGCGAAAATTTTCCCGTCTGGTCACAACACACAGCCGGCATGCATCAATTAGCCGTATGGACCATGCTTGAAGAAGCCGGTTTTGGCGCTTCACTTCAACACTACAATCCACTAATTGATGCCGAAGTTGCGTCTACCTGGGAAATCAATCCTAAATGGAAGCTGATTGCGGAAATGCCATTCGGCAGACCAACAACCAACCCCGATGAAAAAGAATTCCAGCCATTGGAAAAAAGATTATTGGCATTTCGTTAGTCATATAAAACAACAAAGGGAGTTTACGGCAGATGCGCAGGCAATACCGTAAACCCCTTTTCTATTCAAAATCGGATGTTACTTTTTCAAAATACTTTCATTTGCTTCTCGAAAAGCATGTAATCAAGCATTTTGCGTTTTTTAGAAAAAAAGCTAACCAAATACCATACAAAAGACTTCCGAACAGAAATGTGCCAAAGATTAGCGTATTATACACCATTAAGACACATGCAAAAACAATAAATGTAAGCAAAGAGAACATCACAGTTAAGACTTGCGTTGTTAAAAACTTCTCTACTCGTTCATGGTCATTCATACGTTGAAGCAGATCTCCCATTTGCAGACAGCTTACGCCGCATTGCATTGAGTCATGCTGTTTATGCAGAGGGAATTTCTTCATATTACAATCGATATTTTTGCGAATTTCCGGCTCCTTCGCCTTTATACTTGCTTCTTTTGGCTTTGAAATTATATTGTACAGTCAGGCCTATAGACTGCCGACTGTATTTTTGGTCTAAACCTGTTGCACGAAGATGACCGTAATACATGAAAAGATTATACCTGTTGGTATTGAAAATATCATTGGCTTGTAAAAGGAGAGTCAGCCGGGAAGCAAAAAAATCTTTAGACAAACTGCAATTTGTCCACCAGGTGGATTTATAAGAAGCATTGTCTTGCTCTGCTCGTCCGCGCCAATAAACGTCTGCATTCAAGATTATACCTAAAGGCAGTTCGAATCCATTTTCCCAACTGCCGGAAAAAGAAGGTTTGTTGAGGGATAATGTTTCACCTGCCGCTCCGGGTTTTTCAACGGTATACCACTGTTTGTACATTCCAAGACCAATTTGCGGAGACCAGCATCCAATGGTTGGCGAAGCATTCAGCATCACATTTACAGCCTTGTAGGCAGGAGCATTTTCCGGTTTCATCAGCGCAAGGGTCGGATCATCTTCAGCATAGGTTTCACTATGCTGTATGATGGCATCGCTGAGGTGATTCCAATCTGCATAGAACAAAAGCCATTTGTGAGCAGCTTTCAATGCGATGGTATGCGTCAGTGCCGGTTGCAGAAAAGGATTTCCTGATTCAAACGTATATCGGTTAACATAATCCACCCTGCTCCTGAGCAGTTGATAATCCGGACGGGTAATGTCTGAAGAATAGCTGAGTTGCAATTGTGTATTGCCCACAACGGTTGAGAGAGATAACGCAGGAAAAACATGTGTGTAATTTTTACTTTGTTCGCTTTGAAGTGTTCCGGATTGGTAATAATTAAAGTCCACATTTTCAAAACGTACACCCATCTGAACGTTTATTTTCCCAAAACTCTTTTCGTATTCACTGAAAGCAGCAACTAACCCTTCTTTTATCCGGCTATCGTCATTGGCAACAATGCCTTCCTCATTTTCATACAAACTGGAGCGTGAAGTATGGCTGTATTCACTCCCTACGGAAAATGTTCCGTCCCAAAGCGGATAGGCCAGAACTAATTTGCCGGCATAGAGTGTGTTCCGTGTATTTGAAAAGGTATGAATAGCATTACGCATATTCGGTTCTTCTTTGCTTTGTATTGCCTCAATGGTCTGTGTGGTGACTTTCTCATTTGTTTCTATCCATGTTCCGTTCAGATCAATATCCCATTGTCCGGCTTTACCGTTATAATAAATATTGCTCTCGTGTCTTGTTTCGGGACTATTTTGTAGAATATCCGACTGTGAATTTTCCCAAAACGAACCGTTCTGAGTAACCCCGGTCTCCAATTGCATATCATTTTTATACCGGGGATAACGCCGGAGGCGATAAGCAGCTCCGACTGAATGATCCGGATTAATCGTATAATTTAAAGCCAAATTACCGGTCAGGCGCCTGTTATTGAATGTCTGGTCTGCTTTCATCAATTGCTCCCAATACGAATCAAGATAGGTTTGCTGTATACCATCGTATTTTCGCCATGACCTTTGATCTGAATAATCCACCATACCGTTCAGGTCAAAATTACCCTGTCGGTAATATAGATTTAACTGGCTTAAGTAAGACCATTTATCGTTATAGGCAACATTTGTTCGGTTCGAGAAACCCAAGCCATCATCTGCCGCCTTTTTCGTCTGAATGCGAACAACTGCCCTGACTGTTTTATCGTATCTGACTCCCGGATTCGTAATCACTTCTACCGACCGGATATTATCCGAGGTCAACTGATTTAGCTCGGTAGCATCGCGAACTTCACGCCCATTGATATAAATTTGCGGAGTTCCCCGCCCAAAAACATTAATATTTTCCCCTTCTAATGTAAGCCCGGGCACCTTTGCCAGCACATCAATAGCCGTTCCCGCCTTTTCCAACAAACTACCGGAAATATTGGTTATCATCGCCTCTCCTTTTATATGGGTTTTCGGCAGATTGCCTCTCACAACAACTTCATCTAATAATTGCGTATCTTCCCGGAGCATAATATCTCCAAGATCGAATTTTCCGGCATGAATCGCAATTATCAAGTCATGAAAACCGATGTAAGAAACTTTTACAAAAGCATTCTTTTCAGAAAAAGGAATTTGAAATCTCCCCTCTTCATCAGACACAGTTCCGTTGATGAACGCGGAGTCTTTGTCCATCGTCAGTATATTTGCAAAAGGAACGGGTTGGTTCTGATTGTCTACCACTCTACCACTGATTGTTTGCGCTTGTGCCATACCCAAAGTCAGTACAGCTCCAATAATTGCGAATAGGAATTTCATATTATCTTAGTTGTTATTATTGTCTTTTTTATACGTCTTCCCTATCTTGCATTAGTCAGAATGCAAGATTTTCCAGCTTTCTCCGAAAAGATAATATCTTTTTTTAACGTTTCGAGTTTCATTCTCTATGAATAGGACGACAAAGAAATAAAATCATAACATCAATATTCCGAAATTTTATCAGAATATTTCCTTGTTTTGATAGTAAATCAAAGTCACACTAAAGGCGTTTTTTTTGCAATGAATGATTGCTCCAAAGTATATAAGTAATTGAATATCAAAATCAATAATCGCTGAATAGTTGCCTTTTCATTGTTAATTGATTTAAAATGTTAATTAAAAAGATATTCGTTTCATAGAATTATAGTATCTGTGTGTTAAAAATTATAGCCAAGAGATATTCTGATTTTTTTGTGGTGCATATTGCTTATCTCTTTTTCAGCATCAGTTAAACCTATCTGGTATGCCGCAGAAAGAGTGATCTTTTCATAGCTATAGCCGATGCCTAAATTAATACCCGTATCAAAACGATTGTAAGCATCAAAAGGAGATTTGTTGATAGATTCTGAATAGTGGTATTCATATTTCTTTTTACCGAACAGACCATATCTGGCATACAATCCAAAATCTAATAATAATTTTGATTTATCAGTAACCTTTGGACGAAATGAAAACACTAATGGTAATTCCAAAGAGTACATTGATATATTCGCTTTT
>DAIPZX010000047.1:0-10446 GCA_036781995.1 Massilibacteroides sp.
ACGTGTGTGTTACCTGTCTCTATTTTAATACTCCGTCGCCTGTTTTTTTACATTTAACAACAAATAGGGTAAAGAAAAATTTCAATAATTCACTGTCATAGGCGGTAAAACGCATTTAAAATAGTCTCGTCAGACTTGGCTGCCCATACGTACTTCTATGTCAGATTTCAGAGAGGACACATGGCTGACAAATCTCCCTTTGTATGCGATCAATCGATTCATCGGGTATCTTGATACGAAGTAATAGGTTTATCACAGATTGCTTTGTTTACCATTTAACAAGGGGAGTGACCCGTTTTACCGGACGGTCGCCTTCCAAAAATCCGATTACATTATTGCATACAGCTCTTGCCATTTCTATGCGTGTTTGCAGCGTTTGCGTACCGATATGTGGCGTAAGCACTACATTATCTAAGGTAAGCAGTTCGGGCAAGGGGTAGTCTCCAAATTCGAAGACATCGAGTCCGGCGGCTCTTATCGTTCCTTCTTTCAGGGCTTTCACCAATGCCTGTTCGTCTACTAAAGGACCACGCGCCGTGTTGATCAGAATGGCAGAAGGTTTCATTTTATTCAGTTCGTTTTCTCCGATCAAATGGTAGGTTTCCGTTGTATGTGGAGCGTTTAAGGAGACAAAGTCGGAACGTTGCAATAGTTCGTCTAATGAAACATATTCCACATCAAACCGGGTTTCCGCTTCCAGATCAAGCTGCCGACGATTGTGATAAAGAACTTCCATACCGCAGGCGTTTGCTCTTTTGGCTAATGCCCGTCCGATTCGTCCCATGCCGATAATTCCTAATGTTTGTCCGGTAACGCCTACGCCCAGGTTTTCAAGCACCCCGATTTTCATACTTTTGCCTTCGGTTCTCAACCGCCGGTCGCATTCAGTTACCCGTCTGGCGGTATCCAATAACAGAGCCAAGGCAAGATTAGCCGTCGGGTCGGTTACCTGATCGGGTGTATTGGCCACGGTTATCCCTTTTTCTATCGCGTAGGGGATATCGATGTTATCATATCCTACGGCATAATTCGCGACTAATTTTAGCTTCTCCGCCCGATCCATTAATTCCTTGTTTACCGGAAAATCGAACATCGTGCATAGCACATCATAGTCCGGGATCATTTCCAACACTTGTTCATAAGAAAACCCCTTTTCATCGGGGAAAGTCACATCGTATTTTTCGACCAACTCGTCAAATCCTTCCCTAAACATGTCGTAAGTCACTAAAATTTTCGTCATCTTGCTCTATCTAAATTTGTTATCTGAAGCCAAAAATACAGAAACACCTCCTTAAAGCAAAGAAGAATTACTACTTTTGTGCGTTAAAGAAGATTGATTATGGTATTAAACTACATCTGGATCGCCTTTTTTCTCACCGCCTTTGTCGTTGCCTTGGGGAAATTAATTTTTGCCGGAGATACAGTTGTATTTACCGATATTATTAATGCAACATTTGATTCTGCCAAAACCGGTTTTGAGATTTCTCTCGGACTGACAGGTGTGCTGACTCTTTGGCTCGGCATTATGAAAATCGGAGAAAAGGGAGGATTAATACAGGCTTTTGCCCGTGCCGCGGCGCCTGTTTTCAGCAAACTGTTTCCGGACTTACCCTACAACCATCCTGTAACAGGGTCGATCTTTATGAATTTTTCCGCCAATTTATTAGGTTTGGATAACGCGGCGACCCCTATGGGCTTAAAGGCTATGCAGCAATTGCAGGAATTAAATCCGCAGAAGGATACGGCCAGCAATTCCATGATTATGTTTCTCTGTATCAATGCTTCCGGTTTGACAATCATCCCGATAACGGTTATGATGTATCGGGCGCAAATGGGAGCGGCTAATCCTTCGGATGTCTTTCTCCCGATATTACTGGCAACGCTTAGTTCTACGTTAGTAGCAGTTCTTGTTGTCTGCTTCAGGCAAAGAATCAATGTATTTCAAAAGAGTTTGCTGCTTTTGTTTGGAGGAATCATCTTATTTATCGGAGGTTTAGGTTGGTTGTTTAATTCGTTGGAAGAAGATCAGGTGTCCTTATACTCAACGCTTTTTGCCAATGCCCTGCTGTTTACCATTATCTGCGGCTTTCTCATTAGTGGAATCAGAAAGAAGCTCAATGTGTATGACACATTTATCGAAGGGGCAAAAGAAGGATTCCAGACGGCCATAACTATTATTCCTTATCTGGTGGCGATTCTGGTTGGGATCGGGGTTTTCCGTGCTTCGGGAGCTATGGATTTTTTGATCGAAGGGATATATCTCGCTGTCGCCGGTTTGGGAATAGACACCCAATTCGTAGGCGGATTGCCCACAATCTTCATGAAGCCGCTTAGCGGAGGAGGTGCCCGCGGGATGATGATCGATGCGATGCAAACGTACGGCGCGGATTCTTTCGTGGGGCGTCTGGCGTCAATCGCTCAGGGAACAACGGATACGACTTTTTATGTGGTGGCGCTCTATTTTGGCAGTGTAAGTATACGAAACACCAGATATACGGTACAAGCATCTTTATTAGCAGATCTGGCAGGAGCAATTGCCGCGATCGCCGTTACTTATATATTCTTTTAAAAATAGACAGTATGGCTATTTCATATTTTGCGGAAGACATTAAATCGCCCGCTATAAAAAAACGAACGGTCAGTTCGTGGATAAAGTCCGTCGCGGAGACCTACGGTAAACGGACCGGAGACATCAGTTATATCTTCTGTTCGGACGAAAAGATTCTGGAGGTAAACCGTCAGTATCTTCAGCACGATTATTATACAGACATTATCACGTTTGATTATACGGTAGGCGATGTCATTTCAGGAGATTTGTTTATTAGCTTAGATACCGTCCGTACCAATGCGGAGAAGTTTAATACACCTTACGCGGAAGAGTTACACCGTACAATTATCCACGGCATTTTACATCTATGTGGTATAAACGATAAAGGTCCGGGAGAAAGAGAAATGATGGAAATGAACGAAAATAAGGCTTTGGCAATGCTTCCTCCGGAAGTTTACACAGCTAAATGAGCAGTTCGTTTGTTATATAATACACGCATTGCAGATTTAACAGAAACAGGATAGAGGAAAGATGGATTTCAAATATGATGTAATTGTTGTTGGTGCCGGTCATGCCGGTTGTGAAGCTGCTGCGGCGGCAGCCAACATGGGTTCGAAAACATTACTTATCACGATGGATATGGGCAAAATCGCCCAAATGAGTTGCAATCCCGCCATAGGGGGGATTGCGAAAGGACAGATTGTTCGCGAGATAGATGCTTTGGGCGGCTATATGGGAATTGTAACCGATAAGACATCTATTCAATTCAGGACACTAAACCGCAGCAAAGGGCCTGCCATGTGGAGTCCTCGCGCTCAAAGCGACAGAAACAAATATAGCGACTATTGGAGAGGGATATTGGAAAACCTGCCTAACTTATATATCTGGCAGGATATGGTGCGCGAATTAATCATAGAAAAAGAGACAGTCTGTGGAGTAAAGACATTCATGGATGTCGAATTCACCGCTAAATCCGTCATACTCACAAACGGCACATTCCTGAACGGACTGCTACATATTGGGAAAACACAACTTAGTGGCGGACGTATATCCGAGCCAACCGCAACCGGTCTGACCGAACAATTAATTTCCCTTGGCTTCAAAGCCGACCGAATGAAAACAGGAACACCTGTGCGAATTGATGGAAGAACCGTACATTTTGAAGAAATGGGCGAGCAACCGGGCGAACTGGATTTCCATAAGTTTTCTTATTTGGATCATACGGCTCACAACTTAAAACAACTAAGTTGCTGGACAACCTATACGAATGAGGCGTGTCACGAAGTACTCCGCAAAGGTCTTCCTGATTCACCTTTATATAATGGACAAATAGAAAGTATCGGTCCTCGTTATTGTCCGAGTATAGAAACAAAGATCGTTACCTTTGCAGACAAAACATCTCACCAGCTTTTCCTTGAGCCGGAGGGAGAGACAACACAGGAATATTACCTGAATGGGTTTTCATCGTCATTGCCCTTGCAGATACAGCTTCAGGCTTTGCAACAAATTCCGGCTTTTCGCGATGTACATATTTATCGTCCCGGCTACGCGATTGAATACGACTTCTTTGATCCCACACAATTACATCATACGTTAGAAACGAAACAAATAAGCAATTTGTTTTTTGCCGGACAAATTAACGGGACTACCGGCTATGAAGAAGCAGGAGGACAAGGGTTAATCGCCGGGATTAACGCACACCAAAGCTGTCATAATGGAACACCTTTCATTTTAGGCAGAGACGAAGCCTACATAGGCGTGCTTATTGACGATCTGGTAACAAAAGGTGTGGACGAACCTTACCGGATGTTCACTTCGCGCGCAGAATATCGCATCCTGCTCAGACAGGACGATGCAGACATGCGCTTGACAGAAAAGGCATATACTATAGGATTAGCCAAGCAAAATCGTTACGACCTCCTGATAGAGAAGAAAGCACATCGTGACGCGATCATTTCTTTCGTAGAAGACTATTCGATCAAGACACAATACATCAATGAGGGTTTAGAGAAAATCGGCACCACTCCCCTCTCCCACGGATGCAAATTAAAAGACCTTGTTTTGCGCCCGCAGCTAACGTTGCAAAACCTGTCCGAACTCGTCCCCGCATTAAAAGCCGAACTGGATAAAATACCGGAATCACGCAAGGAAGAAATTATCGAAGCAGCGGAAATTTTAATTAAGTATAGCGGCTACATCAAACGCGAACAGATTATAGCCGACAAAATAAACCGATTAGAAAATATTCGTATCCAAGATAAATTCGATTACAACAGCATTCAATCTTTATCTACCGAAGCAAGGCAAAAGCTCACAAAGATAAATCCGGAAACGATTGCACAGGCAAGCAGAATCCCCGGTATATCTCCGAGCGACATCAACATTTTATTGGTTTTGCTTGGCAGATAAACCGAATTGTTCCACGTGAAACATGTTCCACGAAAGAAACGACAAATGAACGAGTTAGAGAAAAACACTGAAGTAAAACTTGGCAATCTATCCACGAAAGAAAAGATTCAAACGATCCTTTCCGTACTGCCGGACAGCCCGGGTTGTTATCAGTATTTTGACGAGAAGGGAACAATAATCTATGTAGGGAAAGCCAAGAATCTAAAGAAGAGAGTAAGCTCGTATTTCAACAAAGAACACGACAACAACAAGACACGAGTGCTCGTCAAACAGATTCGAGACATCAAATATATTGTCGTCAACACGGAAGAAGATGCACTTCTGCTGGAAAATAATTTAATTAAACAGTACAGGCCACGATACAATGTCTTGTTGAAAGACGACAAAACCTATCCGTCTATTGTTGTAAAGAACGAGTATTTCCCCAGAGTCTTTCAGACACGCAACATTGTTCGGGACGGCTCTCAATACTACGGCCCCTACTCTTCTATTTACACAGCGAAGATCATGCTGCAAATGATTAAAGAGTTATATCCAATCCGCACATGCAAGCTGCCATTAACGCCCGAAACAATTGCACAGGGACGATATAAACTTTGCTTAGAGTATCACATCAAACGATGCAAAGCGCCTTGCGAGGGAATGCAGTCAAGCGAAGAATACCTCAAAAACATCGGCGAGATAAAAGAGATATTAAAAGGAAATATTTCTACCGTAAGCAAAATCCTGTATGACGAAATGCAGGCTCTTGCTGCAGAACTCCGCTTTGAGGAAGCACAAAAGGTGAAAGAGAAATACGACGCCATAGAAAACTACCGGGCAAAATCTACCGTGGTCACACCTATGCTAACCAATATAGACGTGTTTTCTTTTGCCGAAAATGAGAAATCCGCCTTCATTAACTATATGCATATTGGCAACGGAGCTATTGTGCAAGCCTATACTTTCGAGTATAAAAAGAAATTAGATGAAGCCAAGGAGGAACTTCTCGCAATGGGTATAATAGAGATGCGCAGTCGTTTCAAGAGTACCGCCCGTGAAATTATCGTACCCTTTCAACCGGACATGAACCTGGAAGGAATTACCATTAACATCCCTCAGAGAGGCGATAAGAAGAAGTTGCTTGAACTATCTGTCATGAACGTAAAGCAATATAAGGTAGACAAATTAAAACAAGCGGAAAAGCTCAATCCCGAACAAAGAAGCACGCGTTTGC
This sequence comes from Massilibacteroides sp., assembly GCA_036781995.1. Classification (GTDB taxonomy): domain Bacteria; phylum Bacteroidota; class Bacteroidia; order Bacteroidales; family Tannerellaceae; genus Massilibacteroides. The sequence continues at coordinate 6,174 of DAIPZX010000047.1, forward strand.
TAAAAGAAATACAAACACAACTTCATTTAGACAAGCTACCCGTTCATATTGAATGTTTCGACAACTCAAATATCCAGGGTAGTGATCCGGTGGCTGCCTGTGTAGTCTTTAAAATGGGTAAGCCTTCAAAAAAAGATTATCGCAAATACAATATCAAGACAGTGGAAGGACCGGATGATTATGCCTCCATGCGAGAGGTCGTTTATCGTCGTTACAAGCGGCTTCTGGAAGAGGATGCCCCCCTACCCGACCTGATTATAACCGACGGAGGGAAAGGACAAATGGAAGTGGTACGCGAAGTTTTGCAAGACACACTACAAATTAATATTCCCATTGCCGGGCTCGCCAAAGATAAAAAGCACCGCACGTCTGAGTTCCTTTTTGGATTTCCGCCCGAACCGGTCGGACTTGTACAGAAGAGTTCACTCTTCCATTTATTGGAACAAATGCAGAATGAAGTACACCGCTTCGCCATCACATTCCACAAGGATAAACGCAGCAAAAGACAGACGGCTTCCGAATTGGATACGATTAAAGGCATTGGAGATAAAACAAAAACAGTACTTTTACGAGAGTTTAAGAGCGTAAAAAGAATACGCGAAGCAAGTATAGAAGAACTAACCCAAGTAATAGGCGAAGCAAAAACGCGCCTGCTAAAAGAGGGTTTAAAGTAAGTATAAGTATGCGAACAGTTATTCAACGTGTGCAATACTGTTCTGTTACAATCAACGGAACAGTGAAGTCAAAAATAGGACAAGGATTACTCGTTTTATTAGGAATAGAAGACAAGGATTCTCAGCAAGATATAGACTGGCTGAGCAAGAAAATAGCCTCCCTGCGAATATTTGACGATGAGAATGGAGTGATGAACTGCTCTGTCAGAGACGTAAACGGAGAGATTATGGTGGTTAGCCAATTTACGCTTCACGCTTCAACCAAAAAAGGAAACAGACCATCCTATATCCACGCCTCCAAACCGGATATCGCCATACCGCTTTACGAAGCTTTCTGCAATGAAATGAGTATTCAATCAGGCAAAGAAGTGCAAACCGGAGAATTTGGCGCGGATATGAAGATCGAATTAGTAAATGATGGACCTGTCACCATTATGATAGACTCGCAAAACAAAGAATAATATGAATGAAATAACAATACAGGAAGCTCAACAGAAAGTAGACCGGTGGATAAAAACGCATGGTGTACGTTATTTCAATGAGTTGACCAATATGACGATTCTGACCGAAGAAGTCGGAGAACTGGCGCGCGTCATAGCACGTACGTATGGCGAACAATCCTTCAAGGAAAGCGACAAAGCCCACAGCCTCTCCGATGAAATGGCCGATGTGCTATGGGTACTTCTCTGCCTCGCCAATCAAACCGGAGTAGATCTAACCGAAGCATTCGAGAAAAACCTCGCAAAGAAAACGAATCGTGACAAAGAAAGACATAAAAACAATTCAAAAATAAACGGAAATGGATAAATACCAAGAAGCTTTTGCCAAATTCCAAGCACCCTTATCAGAAGCGGAAATAAGCAAGGAAGTAAATAAAATCATAGAAGACAACGCGAGTAAGAATCTGACAGCCAACATACTAAAAGAAATTCACGGCTTTATTGATCTGACATCACTTACCAGCTTAGATACAAAAGAAAGCATCTGGCAGTTAGTGGAAATGGTAAACGCCTACGAGGGAACCCGTCCTGATGTCCCCAATGTAGCCGCAATCTGCACCTATCCCCTATTTGTGGAGACTGTAAAGCAAGCGCTAACGGCTCAGGATGTAAGTATCGCCGCGGTTTCAGCCGGATTCCCCTCCTCACAGACATTCATTGAAGTGAAGATTGCAGAAACAAGTCTGGCAGTCATGAACGGAGCAGACGAGATAGATGTTGTGCTTAATTTAGGTTATTTCATGGAAGAAAACTACCAGGAAATAGCCGAAGAAATAGCCGAAATCAAAGAAGCCTGCCGGGAAGCCAAACTAAAAGTTATCTTGGAAACAGGCGCATTGGTAAAGCCCGAATTCATCCAAAAGGCAGCTATTCTTGCCATATATTCCGGTGCAGACTTCGTAAAAACCTCAACAGGCAAAGGATTTCCGGGAGCAACACCGGAAGCCGCCTATACACTCTGCCGGGTCATCAAGACCTATCACGAGCTAAGCGGTCGCAAAATAGGCATAAAGGTATCCGGCGGCGTAAGATCAGCCGAAGAGGCGGTTATTTACTACTCTATTGTAAAGGAAATGCTGGGAAAAGAATGGTTAACCAAAGACCTTTTCCGTATCGGAGCTTCAAGTTTAGTGGGCGATATTGAGCGGCGACTTGGAGAGTAAAAGGCGATTTTAAAACCGACTGAAAATCAAATTCTATTTAGGGTGCAAAAATCATAAGTATGAATTTGGAAAAACATAAGTATGAATTTTGGAAAACATACTTATGTTTTCCAAAATTCATAGTGATGTTTTATTTTTTCCTTTCAACGATATAATCGGCAAGCATCTCGAGAGCTTCTCTCGCCTCTGAAGGGGGAAGCTGGTTTAGTAGCATCTTAGCCCGGTCATGGTAGGTCTTCATACGGGCTTCGGCATAGTCTATCCCTCCGCATTCTTTGGCGAAAGAAATCAATGCCGCTATATTTTCTTCTGTAAAATCTTTTTGGTTGATGATCTCCGTCATACGTGCGGCAATCGTTTTATCCGCCGTCTTCAAGGCATGAAGCAAAGGTAAGGTAACCTTCCCTTCCCGGATATCATTGCCTGTCGGCTTACCGATATTGGCGTTTTTATCGTAGTCGAATATATCATCCCGTATCTGGAAACTATAACCTAACAAATGACCAAACTCACGGCAGAGACGAATTGTTTCGGCATCTGCTCCCGCGGTTATCGCGCCAATTTCCGTACAGGCAGACAATAATGTTGCCGTCTTTTTCTCAATCACACGCAAATAGCTTGCTTCATCAATAATGATCTCGTCTGCCACTTCCAACTGCCAGATTTCGCCTTCGGAAAGATCTCGTCCTAATTTGGAAACAATGGCGATCACATCAAGATTACCGGTAAAAGTAGAACGGATCAGCGCAGTAGCCAATACATAATCACCTACGAGAACAGAAATACGATTATCAAATATTGCATTCAGAGCAGGCACTCCCCTACGTTCTTTTGTTTCGTCTATTACATCATCATGGATCAGCGTTGCTGTGTGAAGCAACTCCAAAAAAACAGCCGAATTAATCGTGTTATCGGTAATCCGTCCGCTCGCCTTTGCCGTAAGCAGCACTAAAAGGGGTCGAACATGTTTTCCTACAGCCTCGAGAATCTGCTCTATAGCCGCCTGCAATGTAGGTGTATTACTCCGCAAAGAAGAATGAAACTCCTCCTTGAACTGTTTGAATTCAACAACAACCGGCTTCTCTATCAATTTTTTTTCATCCATAATCCGTTGCGACGTTGCGGCAAAATTAACAAAAACAATCGAGTACACGAGTTTTTTACTACTTTTACCAGACAATGTCTTACTAAAACGTGTTAAAAGTAATGAAACTATTCCTTATCGACGCCTACGCGCTCATATACAGATCTTATTACGCATTTATTAAAAACCCGCGGGTTAACTCAAAAGGATTCAATACATCGGCTATTTTCGGATTCGTAAACAGCCTCGAAGATGTACTCAAACGGGAGAATCCCACCCATATAGCGGTAGGTTTCGACCCGTCAGGTCCTACTTTTCGCCACGAAGCATACGAACAGTATAAAGCGCAACGGGAGAAAACGCCCGAAGATATACGCCTGTCCGTACCTTTCATCAAGGATATCATCAAAGCGTATAATATTCCTATCCTTGAAGTTCCCGGCTATGAAGCGGATGACGTAATCGGTACGATTTCCAATCTGGCGGAAAAGGAAGGATTTGAGGTCTATATGATGACGCCGGACAAAGACTACGGACAATTAGTGACCGAACATATTTATATGTACCGACCCAAGTTCGGCGGAGACTACGAAGTATTAGGCGTAAAGGAAGTTCTCGACAAATACGGATTGACTTCGACAGAACAGGTGATCGATCTGCTCGGACTAATGGGAGACAGTTCGGACAATATTCCGGGATGTCCGGGTGTGGGAGAAAAGACGGCACAAAAATTATTAACGGAATTCGGCAGTATAGAAAATTTACTTGCCAATACCGACCAACTTAAAGGCGCGCTAAAAAAGAAGGTAGAGGAAAACGCGGAACAGATTCGTTTCTCGAAATTTCTGGCTA
>DAIPZX010000048.1:0-10436 GCA_036781995.1 Massilibacteroides sp.
TGGCTGAATAGTTACTGAAGAAAAGTGCAACCGGATTTTCTGACTGATTTGTTTTTATCCGGTCTACCCGGGATTTCTAAAATTCAAAACAGCTTCTTATTTGTGGTTTGTTTTTTATGTTTTCAAAAACAAAAGCTATCTTTCCGGAAAAACAGAGAATGAATGATATGAAAACAACTTTAAAACATCCTTTGGCGCAATTTGTGTATTGTCCTCGTTGTGGGGCGAAAGAGTTTGTGGAGGTAAATGAAAAGGCTAAGAAATGCAAGGTCTGTAATTTTGTTTATTATTTTAATCCGTCTGCTGCGGTGGCTTGTATTATTAAGGATAAGGCGGACAATATTCTGACTGTGCGAAGAGGTAAAGATCCGGCGAAAGGAACGCTCGACCTGCCCGGTGGATTTTCGGATATGTTTGAAACGGCTGAAGATACTGTTCGCAGGGAAGTGAAGGAGGAAACAGGACTTGATGTTTTTTCTTTGCAGTATTTGTTTTCTATTCCGAATATTTATCTTTATTCCGGTTTTGAAGTTCATACGGTAGATCTTTTTTTTCTTAGCGAAGTCGATTCTCTTGATGCGGCAGTTGCCGGAGATGATGCGGCGGAGATTGTGATTCTACCGAAAGAAAAACTCGATCCCGGAGCTTTTGGGCTGACTTCGGTCAAACAGGCGATAAAGATGATTTGTGCCGATCTGTCCTGTACGGTATAAGGATGCGTTCCGGATTTTATTTATCTTTGCCCCCTGAAAAAGATCGATAAGGCGAATGTTTTTAAGTAAAGACGAATTAATACAATATATATCAGCAAAACCGTTTCGTTTGGTTTCGGAGGCTGCAGATGAATTGGGGGTAGAAGCTTATGTGGTGGGTGGTTATGTGCGGGATATTTTCTTGCATCGCCCCTCCAAAGATATTGATATCGTAACTGTTGGGAGCGGAATTGTGCTTGCCGAACAGGTCGCGAAGAAAATCGGACGTAAAGTTTCTTTATCTGTGTTTAAGAATTTCGGAACAGCATTGATCAAAACAAAAGACTTCGAACTGGAGTTTGTCGGTGCTCGCAAAGAGTCTTATACGCACGACAGCCGTAAACCTGTTGTGGAAGATGGTACGCTCGAAGATGATCAGAACCGGCGAGACTTTACAATCAATGCCCTGGCTATTTGTCTGAATAAAGATCGTTACGGTGAACTTGTTGATCCTTTTGAAGGCTTGTATGATATGGAAGACCATATCATACGTACTCCGCTGGATCCGGATATAACATTCAGTGATGATCCCCTCCGTATGATGAGAGGTGTTCGTTTTGCTGCTCAATTAGGTTTTGATATCGAACCGGAAACTTTTGAAGCCATTGAACGGAATAAGGAACGGATTCATATTATTTCCAAAGAGCGTATTGCTGAAGAACTGAATAAAATAATCCTCTCGCCTAAACCTTCCATTGGTTTTGATTTGCTGGATAAATCTGGTTTGCTTCCTCTTATATTTCCCGAACTTGAAGCGCTGAAAGGAGCCGAAACAAAAGACGGAATCGGGCATAAAGATAATTTTTCGCATACCCTGATGGTACTTGATCGTTTGGCTAAGACATCGGACAATCTTTGGTTGAGGTGGGCGGCTTTATTGCATGACATTGCCAAGCCGGCAACCAAACGCTGGGATGCGAAACTGGGATGGACTTTTCATAATCACAACTTTGTTGGTGGAAAGATGATCCCTGCTATTTTCAAACAGATGAAGTTGCCGATGAATGAAAAAATGAAATTCGTTCAAAAAATGGTGTTGCTCCATATGCGCCCCATCGCATTGGCGGATAATGAAGTAACAGATTCTGCCGTACGCCGCTTATTGTTTGACGCCGGAGACGATGTTGATAACCTCATGTTGCTTTGCGAGGCGGATATCACCAGCAAGAATCCGGAAAAAGTGCGCCGTTTTCTGAATAATTTTAAGGCTGTAAGAGGCAAACTTGCCGAAATCGAAGAAAAAGACAGGGTTCGTAACTTCCAACCTCCTATTTCCGGTGAAGAAATCATGAAAACATTCGGTCTTCCTCCTTCTCATCCGGTGGGAGAACTGAAAGAATTTATAAAAGACGCTATTCTGGATGGTGTGATTCCCAATGAATACGATGCCGCCCACGCCTTTATGCTGCAAAAAGCGGAGGAAATGGGGTTAAAACCTGTGTAAACTTATCTCCGTTTTCTGGAAGAAAGTGGAGGGCTGTACGATAACGGACGTTGGTATCCGTTTAGGTATTATAGCTTGTTCAAACGCTCTACTGCCTTGACTCCTTTGACTGTCTTGATTTTTTTTGTCAGCACATTCAGTGAAGTAGTGTCGCGCACTATGACGGAGAAGTTGCCTTGAAAAATGCCGTCTACCGAGTCGATATGGAGCGAACGCAGGGTTATTCCGTTTTCTTTGCTGATTACGGAGGTGATATTGGTTACGATGGTGATGTCGTCTCTGCCGGTAACCCGTAGTGTGACTATATAACCGCTATCACCTTTTCCACTCCAACGGGCACGGATAATACGGTAACCGAAGCGACTGAATAATTCCTGTGCGTTCGGACAGTCGGTGCGGTGTACCTTAATGCCTTGCGTGGATACGAAACCAAACACATCGTCTCCGTAAATCGGGTTGCAACATTTAGCTAACTTGTATTCTATTCCTCTGAGATTCTTGTCAATGACTAATACATCCTGCTGAAAAGATCTCTCTTCTACCTCGGTTGTTGTGATGTAGTCTTCAGCGCTGCGTACTTCGGAATGTTCGAAAGCTTCCTTTTCTTTTTTATCTAATTCGATATATTGGTCGATGATCTGGTTGAGGTCGAGCCGTTCTTCGGATATGTCCAGGTAGAAATCGGTTACGGTCTTGTAGCCCTTTTTTTTGATATAACGCATCAGAACAGGTTCGTCCAATTCTATTTTCCTGTTCTTGAAGCGACGCTGAAGCATTTCTTTCGCAAAGTCTACCGTCTTGGCTGCTTCTTCGCGCAAGGCTTGTTTGATTCTTGCGCGGGCTTTGCTTGTTGCTACAAAATTAAGCCAGTCCCGTTTGGGTGATTGGGTAGGAGAGGTGATGACCGTTACCGAATCTCCATTGTTGAGCAGATGTTTGATCGACACATTTTTTCCATTCACTTTGGCGGAGATGCAACGGCTTCCTATTTTGGAGTGGATAGAGAAGGCGAAGTCGAGGACGGTTGCTCCTTTGGGTAATTTAATGAGTTCTCCTGTAGGCGTAAATACATAGATTTCATCTTTATACAGATCCATTTTGAACTCTTTCATCAAGTCCATCGGATCGTTGCTGTTCGCTTCCAGGGCGGCACGCACGTTTGTCAGGAACTCATCTAATCCGTTTTCTTCTTTTACTCCTTTGTATTTCCAGTGGGCGGCTAATCCCCGTTCGGCTATTTCGTCCATGCGAACGGTACGGATCTGCACTTCCACCCATTTGTTTTGAGGCCCGAGCACCGTAATGTGCAAACTTTCATAGCCATTAGACTTTGGGATAGAAATCCAGTCCTTCATCCGTTTGGGATTAGGCTGATACATATCCGTGATAATGGAGTAGGCTTGCCAGCAATCCGAGCGTTCTTTTTCGAGAGGCGCTTCAATAACGATACGAATTGCGAAGAGGTCATAAATATCTTCAAATTCTACCTGTTGTTTCTTCAACTTGTTGTTGATGGAAAAGATGGATTTCGTTCGTCCTTTTATGTCGAACTTCAACCCTGCCTGCTCTAATTTTTCACGCACCGGATTGATGAATTCTGCGATATAAGCATCCCGTGAACGTTTGGTTTCGTTTAGTTTTTGCTTGATAAAGAGATACTGTTTGTTGTCTATGTATTTGAGCGAGAGGTCTTCCAGTTCGCTCTTGATAGCGTATAGACCTAAGCGATGGGCTAAAGGGGCATACAAATAAGACGCTTCCATCGCCAGACGTCTCCGGTCTGTTTCTTCTTTCAGTTGCTTGCCCATGCGCATCAGGCAAAGGCGGTCGGCAATCATGATCAGAATAACGCGGACATCCTCGGCAAATGAAAATAGCAAACGATGGTAATTCTCTGAATTGATCGCCGTGTTGCGGGCATAGAGGTCGGATGTTTTCAGCAGTCTGCTGATGATGAGTGTAACGTCTGAATTGAACGTTTTTTCTACCTGCTCAAGTGTGATGGCGCCTTTCAGTACAGGTCTGTAGAGTAGAAGCGCCAGGATAGAAGTGCGTTTAAGTCCGATTTCAGACGTGGCAATTAAGGCCGTGCTGATATTGCGGACTAATCCGTTGATACCATTCCTGTCTCTTCCGTAACACTCCAATGATACGATTTCATTTAAGAGGATACGCATCTTGCGGATATCTTCTTTTTCAATGGAAGAGTATGAATTGCGTACTAATTTTTTATAATCCGAAAAGAAGATGTTTTTCTCTTCAGGAGTGAAAAATGCCTCTATGTTGCTCATCTCTATATGCCTTTACAAAAACAAGTCCTCAGACGGACAGACTTAAACCTAATGTAAAAGTATCTTTTTTTCATGAAATAGCATGAATTACTATTCTCTATTTTATATATTTGTAAGGATATGACTTGTTTGCAGACTGATTTAAGAGTTATGAATAAAAAAATGATATAAGTATGTTAGATTCAAAAGCGCTGACTCAACTAACCACGAAAGGCATTTCTGAAAATCAGATAGAAGAACAATTGGATTGCTTTTCGAGGGGATTTCCTTTTTTGGAAATAACAGCTTCTGCTTCTGTAGAGAAAGGTATCAACCGGATTCCCAAAGATGCTCAGGATGGATTGATGAATGAGTGGGATGTTTACTTGAGAGAAGAAAAGAAGGTGGTCAAGTTTGTTCCTGCCTCAGGTGCCGCCAGTCGTATGTTCAAAAATCTATATGAATTCCAGGATGCTCCTTATGATGAGCCTGCCACCCCTTTTGAAAAACAATTTTTTGACGGATTGAAGAAGTTCGCTTTTTATGATGAACTAAATGCCTGTTGCCTGGAAAAAGAAGGCAAGGATATTCCTGCTTTATTATCAGGAAAGGGCTATAAAAAGCTTGTGGCATTGCTATTAGGTGATTCCGGATTGAATTACGGGCAGCTACCCAAAGGGATGTTGCTGTTTCATCATTCCGGCAAAGAAGTGCGTACCGCAATGGAAGAGCATCTTGCCGAAGGAGCCTTATATGCAAAGAATAGTCTGGGAAAAGTAAACCTGCATTTCACCGTATCGCCGGAACATCGCGCCTTGTTCGAAGCCTTGGCTGCAAAGAAGAGCGAGCTGTATGAGAAGAAATACTCTGTGGTTTACGCTATCTCGTTCAGCGTACAGAAGGAAAGTACCGACACTATTGCCGTAGATATGGAAAACAAACCTTTCCTGAATGCAGACGGCAGTTTGCTGTTTCGTCCGGGCGGGCATGGTGCTTTGATTGAAAACCTGAATGATATCGATGGCGATATTGTGTTTATTAAAAATGTAGATAATGTAGTGCCCGACTCGTTTAAATTCTCAACCGTTGCTTATAAAAAACTGCTGGCAGGTTCGCTTGTCCATCTGCAGAAAAAGATTTTCGACTACCTCAAGCTGATTGAGAGCGGGAAATATTCTCATACCCAGATTGAAGAAATGATTCATTTTTTGCAAGACAGACTGAATGTGCGGAATCCGGGCATCAAACTGCTGGAAGACGCGGAGTTAATCCTGTATCTGAAACGTAAATTTAACCGCCCGATACGGGTATGCGGCATGGTGCGTAATGAGGGAGAACCGGGAGGAGGACCTTTTTTTGCCGTGAATCCGGACGGAACGGTTTCTTTGCAGATACTGGAAAGTTCACAAATAGACCTGAATGATCCTGAAAAGAAGTCATTGTTTGAAAAAGGAACTCATTTTAATCCTGTAGACTTAGTTTGCGGTGTAAAAAATTATAAGGGCGAGCCTTTTAATCTGCTTCAATTTGTAGATAGGAACACCGGGTTTATTTCGCAAAAGAGTAAAGACGGGCGTGATTTGAAAGCGCTGGAATTGCCGGGTTTGTGGAATGGGGCGATGAGTGACTGGAATACAGTCTTCGTAGAAGTTCCCGCAGAAACATTCAATCCGGTAAAGACCGTAAATGATTTGTTAAGACCGGAGCATTCGGTGTGAAACGAGTTGAAAACAAATACAATTGTAGGGGTGAAAGATTTTTCACCCCTACAATTGTAAATTAAAATATACTTTTTAAATCTGAGGTAGTTTCCAGGGTGCGCGATATTCTTTTGTCAGGAATTTATCTGCTTCCGTGTCATTGAAACTGCTTCCGTTCCATGATAATTTTTTACCTGTGCGGTAGGCGATATTACCTAATTGAGAGAATTTGGCGATATGCGCCCCGATCTCTATGCTCGCGTTACAATTTCTGTTTCTGTTTTTGATGCACTCCAAGTGATTTTTGACGTGTAGATTCAGACCGCCTTCGCCGTATTGTTTTTTCAGTCCGACGGCTTCCATGCGCTGTTTGCCGTTTACTTTCTCCGGAATAACTTCCCAGCCACCACGATCCAGAACTAAAGTTCCGTTTTCACCCACAAATCCTAAACCATGATTCCGTCCGTAGGCTCCGTCGTCAATGCCGATCGCATGATCCCACATAACGGTAAAGTCTTTAAAGGTATAGATCGTTTGCAGCAGATCCGGTGTTTCGCAGGCATCGTCCGGATAGCCGAATTTGCCTCCTGAAGCCATAATGGATTCCGGTGCGGTTACATTCATACCATAAAGCGCATAATCCAGTAAGTGAACCCCCCAGTCGGTCATCAAGCCGCCTGCATAATCCCAAAACCAGCGGAATGTAAAGTGAAATCTGTTTCGGTTGAACGGACGTTCCGGTGCTGGGCCGAGCCACATGTTATAATCTACTCCCGCCGGAACGGGCTCGTCTGCCAAAACCGGGATCGAAGGACACCAACCCTGATAAGAGAAGACACGTACGGTGCGTATTTTGCCTAACTGTCCGCTATGAACGAATGCCATGGCATCCTGCCAGTGCGGATCGCTTCGCTGCCATTGTCCTACTTGTACAACCCGGTTGTATTTCTCTGCCGCGCGCACCATAATATTACATTCTTCGATACTGTTTCCTAATGGCTTTTCGCAATAAACATCTTTGCCCACTTCACAAGCGGCTACCATCTGGAGGCAATGCCAATGATCCGGCGTGCCTACAATAACCACATCAATCTCTTTATTGTCGATCAGATGCCGCCAGTCTTTATATAAATGTCTGACTTTCTTTCCTGTGATTTTTTCGGTTTCAGCCGCGCGCTCGTTCAATACGCTTTCGTCAATATCAGCCAAGGCAAGGCATTCTACTTCCGGATTACGAAGAAAAGCCTTCAGGTCTTCAAATCCCATTCCCTTACAGCCGATTAGTCCGACTGCAATCTTATCGTTGGCGCTGACGCTTTGTCCGGCTCTGATTAAGAAAGGGCTCATGGTTAACCCGGCTCCCAATAAGGTAGCCTGGCGGATAAAATCTCTGCGTGTTGTCATGGTTTTTCTGTTTTAATTAGTAAGTCATGATAGGTTATCTGTACAAATTAAAGAAAAAAATGTTGATTTATGACTAAACTGTATGTTAAATTCTTTTGTATATTTGGCTGTTTTGGTAAAAATCACTTATACTTTGTTTAAAAAATAAATTTAATACCATGAAAAAAGAAAATAAGAAAGGAATCAGCCGCAGGGAGTTTCTTAGTTATTCTGCTTTGGGTCTGGCGGGGCTGACAATTCTGCCCGGTTGGTCGATGAATGGCGTGCGTATCGCGCCCAGTGATCGTGTAGTTTTGGGATTTATCGGTTTGGGTCAGCAGGCTTTGTCTGACTTTGCCGGATTTGCCGGATGTCCCGGTGTGCAGGTCGCTGCCTGTAGTGATGTAGACGCGATCAAAATGGAACGTTTCAGAAAGCGTATTGCCACCTGGCAGGAAACAAAAGGAATGACCGCGCGTTGCGATAAGTATGAATTTTACGAACAAATGCTTGAACGGAAAGATATTGACGCGATTGAAGTGGCAACTCCGGATCATTGGCATGCATTGACTACCATCCATGCCTGTCAGGCAGGGAAAGATGTTTACTGCCAGAAGCCTTTAGCCTATACAATTGCGGAAGGCTTGGCGATGGTGAAAGCCGTTCGCCTGAATAAACGAGTGCTTCAGGTGGGTAGCCAGCAGCGTTCGAGCAAGGAATTTCAGAAAGCGATCGAATTGGTTCGTTCGGGAGCTATCGGTCATATCGAAAAAATATATGCGCGTGTAGGAGCACCTCCCAAACCATTGGATTTACCGGAAATGCCTGTTCCTGCCAATTTGAACTTTAATCAGTGGATGGGACCGCTGAATGATCCTAAGGTTCATTATCATCCCGACCTTTGTCCTCCGATCTCGCTGAATCCCGAACAAAACGAACAACTTTGGGGCGCATGGCGTTGGTATCAGGAAACAGGAAACGGGTATACCGCCGACTGGGGTGCCCATATGTTTGATATTGCTCAGGCTGCCATCGGTATGGATGGTTCGGGTCCTGTAGAATTTATTCCTCAAGGACATAACGGCGCGCAATACGCCGCTATGAAATATGCAAACGGTATTATCATGACCGAACAGCCTTTCCTGGATGACAACGATGGCGCTCAGGGAATCAAGTTTATCGGAACAAACGGTTGGATTGAAGTGGCCCGTGGCTACCTGGCTTGTTCGGATCCGTCTAAAGTTCCTGCAGACGTGGCAGGACGGCGTCCGTTAAGCAGAGAGGAACAAATTAAAATGTGGGAAGAATATAAGAAAAAACAAGAGGAAGAAAGTAAGAAAAAGAAGAAAAAAGGAGAGGAAGCTAAAGGCGGCATGGCGGGCAGCTATGAAACCAGTTCGCCACACATGCAGAACTTCATTGATTGCGTGCGCTCCCGCGAGAACCCGATTGCTCCGGTTGAAGTGGGTTGTAGTACCAACACGCTATGCTGTCTGGCGAATATCGCCCGCGAGTTGAACCGTCCGGTAAAATGGGATCCGGCAACACTTGCTTTTGTTAACGACAAGGAAGCGGCTGCCCATCGATTGTACGCGTACGAATACAGAAATCCATATACACTGCCTTATTTTTGCAAATAGAGCAGGGGTAGATGAGGGTGTCTCACAGGTACGTAAATTTGTGGGACACCCTCCATACTACTTTACAACTATTGGGACATACGTTGGCGGTTGACATGATAGAAATATGCATTTGCTTTTGTTTTCTACTGACTGCTCTTTATCTTTGACCGTGAAATGTCGGAGGTGATAGATGATTAGTCAAAAATTAAGAGAATGGTATCAGATAAATAAGCGTGATCTGCCGTGGCGGAATTCGACAGACCCTTATATTATCTGGATTTCGGAAATTATGTTGCAGCAAACACGCGTTGCTCAGGGTTATGATTACTTTTTGAGGTTTACGGATCGTTTCCCGGATGTAAAAAGTCTGGCAGAAGCTCCGGAAGATGAGGTGTTGAAATATTGGGAAGGTCTGGGTTATTATAGCAGAGCCCGCAACCTACATGCCGCGGCAAAACGAATCATGACGGACTTCAACGGACAGTTTCCGGAAAAATATGAAGAGGTACTGTCGTTAAAAGGAGTGGGAGAATATACCGCCGCCGCTATTCTGTCTTTTGTCTGGAATCAACCTTACGCCGTGGTGGATGGAAATGTATACCGGGTATTGTCAAGGCTTTTCGGATTGGCTACCCCGATTGACACCGGTAAAGGAAAGAAAGAATTTTACGACTTAGCTGCACGGGTTATGGACGACCGACATGCCGGCGAACATAATCAGGCGATCATGGAGTTTGGTGCATTGCATTGTGTGCCGCGTAATCCGGATTGTGTGTCTTGTATCTTTGTCGATAACTGTTTGGCTCATGCTTCGGGACAAGTCGCGTCACTTCCGTTTAAGCAGGGGAAGACAAAGGTTCGCCCTCGTTATTTTCATTACTTCCATATTATAGATGGAGATGATACCTATCTGCACAAACGCCCTCCCGGAGATATCTGGCAAGGTTTGTATGAATTTCCTTTGATTGAAACAGCTTCGCCGATGGATTTTGCGGATTTGGAGCGATCGTCCGCTTTTCGTGAATTGTTTTCCGGCAGTGAAGGCATGGAGATTGATTGTGCGCTATCCGGAATCAAGCATATCCTGTCTCATCAAACATTGAATTCCTCTTTTTATCGGGTCAGCTTACAAAAAACAGGAGAAAAGATAGCATCGTATAAACGGATCCCTTCAGAAAACCTGAATGATTATGCAATTCCCCGCCTCCTTCATATTTATTTAGAGAAAATAGAAGGAAAGTTGTCTAAGTAATTGAATTTATGTT
>DAIPZX010000049.1:0-10425 GCA_036781995.1 Massilibacteroides sp.
ATCATAACTATGAATTTGGAAAATCATACTTATGTTTTTTTTGATTCATAGTGATAACGAATGGCTGAATAGTTACGATTGCTTCGCTGCGCTTGCAATGACGATGCGGTTTAATGATGACGGGACACAGGGTAAACGTGCTACATAAACATGGATACGAAAAGGAGGTTGAGCATTCGCCTCCTTTTGTATTAGCAGGAGGGGTATTTGTATTTGAGCAATAACTTATACCTTTACAGAAAAAAACTATGGAGAACTATAATTCACCTAAGGAAACAACTTTGCGGTTTAGTGATGCGGGGTTGCAGAAAACGAAATATCCGATTTCTTCGTTTATACTCCTTTCTATACAGGGTGGGGCTTTTATTGCTTTAGGAGGCTTGTTGAGTGTCATGGTTGCCGGTGGAATGGATACAGATAGTGCCGGATTAGTCAAATTCGTTGCCGGCGCTCTTTTCCCGGTGGGGCTGCTTATGATTATTTTTACGGGTTCTGATTTGTTTACAAGCAATTGCGCTACGCTTACTATTCCTTGTTTAAGGAAACAGTTGTCTGTCGGTACGCTTATTAAGTTTCTTCTGCTTTCTTATTTCCTTAACTTTATCGGTACGCAATTCATCGCTTTTTTGTTATCCGACTATGTTGGTTTAGTTGGAAAAGATCCGTGGAAGGATTATCTATTTCATTTGGCAGACAACAAGGTTAATCAGGAGTTCATGACAGTACTTGTTAAAGGCATCGGCGCTAATTGGTTGGTTTGTCTGGGGGTATGGTTGGGGTTTGCTTCCAATGACATAGTGGGGAGATACATAGGAATATGGATTCCGGTTATGCTTTTTGTTACGCTGGGGTATGAACACTCTATTGCCAATATGTTTTTTATTCCTGCTGCTATTTATGCCGGAGCTGATATAACCTGGGGGGCATTTATTATTCAGAATCTGATTCCCGCCACGATCGGAAATCTAATAGGCGGAGGGGTTTTAGTCGGATGTTTGTATTGGTTTATTCACATCAAATCCGGCAAAATAAAGTAACTATCCGCCAAATGGGAATGAATTTATCTTGTATAAAAAGGAGCTATCCTTAGATAGGTATTAAACATATATACTATCTTTGCCGGACACAGTCTGCCGGTCTGTCGCTTGCTTTCGGGCAAGAGGAACGTCCGGGCAACACAGGACACCATACTTCCTAACGGGAAGCTATTCGCGAGGGTAGAGCAGCGTAACAGAAAAAAACCGCCGGATTCGTCCGGTAAGGGTGAAAAGGCAGGGTAAGAGCCTACCGGGTTTTGTAGTAATACAAGACGCCGTACGTCTTATGGGTTGTAAGGTCATGTATACCGGCGCATGTAGGGCTGTCCGCCCGATGCCGGGGGGTAGACCGCTCGATCTTGCCGGCAACGGCAAGACTAGATAAATGACAGACACTTCCGCTCTTAAAAAAGCGTGGAGCACAGAACCCGGCTTACAGGCAGACTGTTCTATTTTTAAAATACAGCTGATGCAAACAGAGGATGGTCATAAAAAAACAATCATAGAACGGATCGGAAGTTTCTTCTCCCGGCTAATCCGGTTTGTCACTTACGATATATGGCGAATTACCGAACACGAAGTAAGTGGTCTGCGTGAAACCTATATAAACACAATCAAAACCATCATACTGGCCGTAAGAGGGTTTCGAGATCAAGAACTACAAACAAAAGCCTCTGCACTCACCTACAGCACATTACTTGCCATCGTACCTTTATTGGCCGTGCTCGTCGGGATTGCCAAAGGATTTGGTTTTCAGGGAGCAGTCAGACAACAACTATTTGTTTTCTTTCCCGGACATGAGCTGGAACTAAGTAAGGCTTTCGAGTATGTGGAGAGCTATCTGGCGCAAGCGCAGGGCGGAATTATTATCGGCGTCGGATTGATTCTTTTATTTTACACGGTGGTCAATCTGATTTCGTCTATTGAAGATACATTCAATAATATCTGGCAAATACAGAAAGCCCGATCCTGGTCACGAAAGATTATGGACTACATGGGTTTATTCCTATTATTGCCCATCCTGATCACCGCGTCGAGCGGTATATCCATCTTTCTTTCCACCCTGAGAGGTACTTTTCTGAATCAATATGTATTCTTCACTCCGGTCGTTGAGTTTATCCTCAATATTTCGCCCTTTGTTTTTACGATTCTGGCTTTTACGGTCTTATATCTGTTACTGCCGAACACAAAAGTACGCTTGCTGAATGGGCTTATCGCCGCGATCTTGGCGGGTATTGTGTTTCAGTTATTTCAATATTTATATATCAACGGGCAGATATGGGTGAGCAAGTACAATGCTATTTACGGTAGTTTCGCTGCCTTACCGTTATTATTACTCTGGCTACAACTCTCCTGGCTCATCTGTCTGTTCGGAGCTGAGATTTCATATGCTTCGCAGAATGTAAACAAGTTCAGTTTTGAACGAGACAGCAAAAACATCACACGCCGTTACAAGGATTTTCTGACGTTGCTGATCGCATCGCTGATTGCCAAACGTTTTGCGAAAGGGGAAAAGCCTTATACCGCAGATGAACTATCCGAAACATACCGGATCCCGATCCGTATCACTACCGAGATTTTGTATTTGCTGAATGAACTCAATATTATTACGGAAACCCGGTATGGAGACGATGACCGTGTTGTGCATTATCAACCGGCGATAGATATCAATCAATTGAGTATCGGTTTGCTTTTTTCTAAAATAGACGAACGCGGGTCTGAAAACTTCAAGATAGATACGTCCGGTTTATTTAAAAAAGAATGGGAGGCTCTTCTGAAAACCAGAAGAGACATGATGAAGGAAAATTCGTCCGTTCTTTTGAAAGATATTTGATTTGTACGGCATGAATGAAAACCGGACACGAAAGAACGGACGTAATAACCTGACACAAGGCAAGGAACGGGAAGTGATTCTGCGGTTTGCCATCCCGCTGTTAATAGGCAATCTGCTACAGCAAACCTATACGATCACAGACAGTATTATCGTAGGGCAGTTTATTGGCAAAGAAGCACTCGCCGCCATTTCAGCTTCTTTCTTCATCTATTACTTTATTATTTCATTGGTGATCGGAATAGGAAGCGGAACATCTGTCGTGGTTTCGCAATATTTCGGAGCACGCGAGTACGACAAGGTACAAGGAGCCTTTTCTTCTTTCTTCATTTTCATGTTAGGCATTGGCATTGCGTTGTCTATCGCAGGAATTATCTTTGCCGAGCCGGTCTTCCGCCTGACAAATACGCCGGAAGAAGTCATCCCCCAGGCGGTCGCTTATTTTAAGATTTACATCGGAGGCACCTTCCTGTTTGTTACATTCAACAGCATCATATCCATACTCCGCGGCATAGGAGAATCGATCAAACCCATGCTTTTTATTTTGATCACGACCCTACTGAATATTGCGCTCGACCTGTTCTTTATCCTCAGACTCCAATGGGGAATAGAAGGTGCAGCCAGAGCAACCGTTATCGCACAGGGAGTGGGCATGTGTATTGCGCTTATCTATGTAAACAATACCCAGCCCCTACTCTCTATCCGGAAGAAAGACCTGCTCTTCAACATGAAATTATTCAAGGAGGGACTAAAAATCGGATTACCCACCAGCATACAACAATGCGCTATAGCGCTCGGACTTATCGCACTACTAAGCATTGTGAATAGTTTCGGCACAGACACACTTACGGCATACGGAGCAGCAGGCAAAGTAGATACGATTATCACACAAGCAATCCTGACGTTATCCGGAGCTTTGGCCGCCTTTGCCGGACAAAATATTGGTGCAGGAAAATTCAACCGCGTCAGACGAGGACTACGTTTTTCTCTCTACATTAATGTAGGTTTCAGCCTGATTATGTTTGCTATCTTATGGTTTTGGGGAGATACCATTATGCGCGCTTTCACCAATGATGCGCAGGTTATTCAAATAGGCCGGGAATTTTTAGTCATCACCGCCGGATTCCTTATTTTCCATGGTGCGTTGAATGTCTATAATGGAGCTCTTCGCGGTGCAGGAGATACATTTTTCACCATGATGGTCAGCCTTTTCTCGCTTTGGTTAATCCGGATTCCGTTGGCTTACTATTTAGGAGAAAAATTCGGACGCGCCGGTATCTGGTGGGCAATCGGATTAAGCATTGTTATCGCATTTGCCATCACCTATATTTACTACAGAACCGGTCGTTGGAAAAAACGCTGTGTTGTTAAACGAGAATAAAAACGGCAACTGACAAAAAAATATCGGATCCAATGCAACATTTTAGCGACTAATACGTCTTATATATATACAGTTAGGTATATGAAAGTTCATTTATTATACATAGTTACAGTTGTATTAGCCTTATTCTCCGCGTGTAGCCAAGATGAGGCCGATGACCTGTTTGCAGCATACATCACGCCGCAGGCTTTATTGTCCGACATAACAATAACGCTGACAGAAGAAACTCAGTTTGCTGATCCAACACAAGCAGACGAAGAAGGCATCTATCTGCATATTGAAACCACAGAACTATATCCCTACTGCAATTACGGAATTCTCAGAAGCACATTTCAAACTGGCGACACACTGCTGATCCGGCTGGAAGACGTTGTAAAGCCCGGCATATCCATTTCTCCGGAAGGACCTGCCAATACAAGTGTCAAGATCCCTACCAACACCAAACATGTCATTTTTCTGCGTGGTCACGAGAGTAACAATTTCGACCTCCTGATTGAAGAAGACGCCTTATTACTACATCCCGTATTCACCTCATTCTCAGCAACAGACCATATAATTTATCTACGAAACACAGAAACCGTTCCTTAAATACTTTGCTTTCACATTTCATTCCTTTATATTTACACGCTGATAGAAAAGCAAGATACGATGTTTGATATAGATTCAATCCGTAAGGATTTCCCCATACTGCAAGAGACGATATACGACAAGCCGCTTGTTTATCTCGACAACGGCGCTACAACGCAAAAGCCACGCTGTGTGGTAGAAAAAATCGAACAAGGTTATTACACGCTGAACGCGAATATCCACCGCGGCGTTCACTACCTGAGCCAGAAAGCAACGGAAGCGCACGAAGAAGCAAGAAAAACCGTGCAGCATTTTCTGAATGCGAAATCCTCCAACGAAATA
Organism: Massilibacteroides sp.; assembly: GCA_036781995.1. Classification (GTDB taxonomy): domain Bacteria; phylum Bacteroidota; class Bacteroidia; order Bacteroidales; family Tannerellaceae; genus Massilibacteroides. The sequence continues at coordinate 5,159 of DAIPZX010000049.1, forward strand.
ATCTTTACCCGGGGAACAACAGAGGCCATCAACCTGATCGCTTCTTCTTTTTCGGATGAGTTTATGGATGCCGGTGATGAGGTGATTGTCTCCGCCATGGAACATCATTCTAATATTGTGCCCTGGCAAATACAGGCTGCCCGTAAGGGAATAGCTCTTAAAGTGATCCCGATCACGGAAAAGGGTGAGCTTTGTATGGATGGCTTCAGAAACTTATTCAGTGAGAAAACTAAATTAGTGTCCGTCACCCATGTTTCCAATGTGCTGGGAACAGTGAATCCGGTAGTCGAAATTATAAAAGAAGCGCACAAACATGGCGTTCCTGTGCTGCTGGACGGCGCACAAGCGGTTCCGCATACGAAAGTGGATGTACAGGCATTAGATGTGGACTTTTATGTTTTTTCGGGACATAAGATCTATGGACCTACGGGAATCGGAGTGCTGTATGGAAAAGAAAAATGGTTAGAGAAACTGCCACCGTATCAGGGCGGTGGCGAGATGATCGCTTCGGTTTCTTTTGAGAAAACAACATTTAATGAACTGCCTTTTAAGTTTGAAGCAGGAACCCCGGATTACATCGGAAGCACCGCCCTCGCCGAAGCACTGCATTATGTCACAACCTTAGGTATAGAAAACATCGCGGCTTATGAAGATGCATTATTACATTATGCAACAGAAAGACTCAACAACATCGATGGTATGCGCATATTCGGACAGGCAAAGCACAAAAGTTGTGTTATCTCGTTTCTGGTCGGCAACATCCACCACTATGATATGGGCATGCTGTTAGACCGGTTGGGTATCGCTGTCAGAACCGGGCATCATTGCGCCGAACCTCTTATGCGTGAGTTGGGCATAGAAGGAACCATAAGAGCTTCTTTTGCTCTTTATAATACGAAAAAGGAAATTGACACGTTAATAGAAGGTATAGAAAGAGTCCGGAAAATGTTTTAAACAAATGTCCCATGTTCTATTATCTTAAAAAGTATCCTTTTTCTTTATTCATCATCGCGACAGTTCTTTATCTGTCTTTCTTCAAGCCGCCGTCAATCAGTGTACCGCTTATTCCTTACCTGGATAAAATCGTTCACTTCTGTATGTATGGCGGGTTATCGGGTATGTTATGGCTCGAATTTCTGCACAATCATAGACACGGCGAATCGGTCAATCTGTATCATGCCTGGATCGGAGCTGTTGTTTGTCCGATTGTATTAAGTGGACTTATTGAGTTGGGGCAGGACTATTTCACCTCCTACCGCGGAGGCGAATGGGTGGATTTTCTGGCAAACAGCTGCGGTGTAGGAGTCGCGACGCTGATCGCTTATTATCTGTTGCGTCCCCGAATCTTGAAAAAACAATAGCACCTATGTTATTACCTTATCTCACCCCAGGAGTAATCGAAGCCGGATGTGACGAAGCCGGAAGAGGATGTTTGGCAGGAGCAGTCTTTGCGGCAGCCGTTATTCTGCCGCCGGATTTCAGTAATGAATTATTAAACGACAGCAAACAGTTAAGTGAGAAGAAGCGGTATGAACTTCGCCCGGTTATAGAAAAGGAAGCATCGAGTTGGGCTGTAGGTGTTGTTACACCGGAAGAGATCGACAAAATCAATATTCTGAAAGCGTCTTTTCTGGCTATGCACAGAGCGATAGACCAATTAGCCATACGTCCCGAGCATTTGTTGATAGACGGCAATCGCTTTACCTCCTATCCCGGAATCGAACATACGACCATCATAAAAGGCGATGGCAAATATCTGAGTATTGCCGCCGCCTCTGTTTTAGCGAAAACGTATCGTGATGATTACATGAATGAATTGGATAGCCTATATCCCGGCTATCATTGGAAAGAGAACAAAGGCTATCCGACAAAAGCTCACCGCGAGGCTATCCGCAATCTGGGGATTACCCCTTATCACCGGAAAACATTCACACTCTTACCGGAACAACTCCGTTTTGATTTCTAAACGAAGATCAACCTTTTGCCTGAAAAGCCAATGCATACATCCGCATTTGCTTTACCATGGCGACCAATCCGTTGGATCGCGTAGGTGAAAGATGTTCTTTCAATCCGATCTTTTCAATAAAGTACAGGTCTGCTTCCAGAATTTCTTTCGGGGTATGTCCGGACAATATACTGATCAGCAAAGAAACAATTCCCTTAACAATCACAGCATCGCTTTCTCCCTGAAAACGAATGATACCATCCGCATAGTCTGCTTGCAACCAAACGCGACTTTGGCACCCCTCAATCAGGTTATTCTCTGTTTTATATTTTTCATCTAAAGGAGGAAGCGAGTTACCCAAGTCAATTAACAACGCATATTTGTCCATCCAGTCATCGAAGACAGCGAATTCTTCGATGATATTATCCTGTAGTTCGTTTATTGTCATCTAAGTATTTAATTATATATAACCTCCAATACAGTTTGTCCGACAGCTTTCAGAGTGGTCGTACTGATATTATCAATCGTATCATCCAGTGTATGCCAGTGAGCACGAAAACCTTTCTCCGAATCCGGATCATAATTGATGATATCGACACAAGGGAAATTTCTTCCGGCCATTACATATTGATGATCATCCGTTAGCCACCCTCCTTTAGCATTCATAAAAAATCTTCCGTAGCCTAAATCCCGGGCTGTTTTCCAGATTTTCTCAACGATAGGAGAGCCATATTTAAATGATAGTTGTTCCTTATAGAACAAAGCGTCTTTATGCCCGACCATATCCAACAGGATACCATATTCGGCTTTATAGTTTGGAACATGTGGATTCTTAGCCCAAAATTGTGAACCTAAACACCAGGTATCCGGAGAACGTTCTATCTGACTTGCATGTGTTCCGTAATCTTCCGCATCAAAAAAGATAATATCGATCCCTACGGCAGGAGCTTTTTGCTGTATCTGACGTGCAATTTCCAACAATACCCCTACACCGCTGGCTCCGTCATCGGCTCCATCTATCGGCGTAAAGTGATTCGAGCGATCCGGATCACTATCGGCATAAGGACGGCTATCCCAATGTGCAAACAAGAGAATACGCTTCTTTTCTTCCGGATTATAGGAGCCAATAATATTTCTTGACTCCAGCATCGTGCCGTTATAAGCTTTCAGCAGTGCTTCCTGTATAAAAACAGTAGCCCCGAAACGTTTCAATTCGGACTCTAAATATAAGCCACAGTCTTTATGCGCCTTTGTATTCGGCACGCGTGGTCCGAAGTTCACCTGATTGGCCACAAATTGATACGCACTGTCCGCATTAAATTCAGGAGAAGTGACTGGTATGGATTGTTCTTCATTCATTGCCGTTGTACCATTTTCAACATGCTGCCTTTGTCCGCACGATGTAAACGAAAAGGCAATAAACAATAATCCTATTCTTATCATAATCTTCATGATTTACTCCGGGCATATACTTGTACATCATTCATTACGCGCAACAAGTTACCACCCCATATTTTTTGTATTTCTGTTTCTGTATATCCCTTTTGTAATAGCCGGACCGTAATATTAATCAACTCATTTGATGCCCGACAACCGATCAATTCTCCATCGCCATCAAAATCAGAACCAATCCCAACATAATCAATCCCCACCAAATTCACAATGTAATCAATATGGTTGATCGCATCTGTCAAAGACGCTTTTTGGAAATCTTCGTTGATAAATCCGGCATACAGACAAATTTGCACTACCCCACGCTTGTCTGCTATAGCTTTGATTTGTTCATCCGTCAGATTGCGTGGATGATCACAAAGCATCCTTACAGAAGAATGAGAGGCAATCACAGGTACCTTGCTTTGTTTCAAGACATCATAAAATGTGCTTTCTGCCGCATGAGACAGGTCTATCATCATTCCTAAACGATTCATTTCATCCACTACCTGTTTGCCAAAAGGGCTCAAGCCATTCCATTCGGCATCACCACGGGCTGAATCACAAATATCATTCGCTCCGTTATGACATAAGGTTATGTAAGAGACACCCATTTCCTTAAACAATTTCAGATTATTCAGGTCTTTTCCTATCGCATAACCATTTTCGACACCTAAGAGAATCGCTTTCTTACCAACTTCCTTCAGATGGAATATATCTGCCGGAGTATAAGCCAACCCCATGCGCGAAGCATTTATTTTTTCTTGCCGCTGAACCTCTTGAAGACGTTCTATCGCATAAGCAGCAGCCTGTTTTAAAGAAGTATCATCTCGCTTTCCCTGAGGGATATAAGCAACCATAAAAGCCGCATCCATCAAACCTTCTTCCATGAAGGGTAAGTTTACTTTTCCTCCTTCTTTCCTGCCTAAATCAAATAAACCCGGAAATATCATAGGGGTATCCGTATGCGAATCGATCGTCACTATTTGCTTATGAATGGATTTAGCTTTACCAAACAGCTGCGCTTTCCCAACAAAAAAATGAAACAACCGAAGCATTTGCTCATCGTCTGCTGCAGCCATCGCTTCCGGATGCCATTGAACACCATAAACCGACTTTTCCACATGAGCTATTCCTTCATTGATTCCATCGGTTGCTTCAGCCACAGAGATAAACTCCGGAGCCACCTCTTTGACTGCCTGATGATGAAAAGAATTGACGAACAAACAAGCTGTGTCTTTGTATATTTCTTTAAGAAAATGATTTCCAACCATTATACGAACAGAATGAGATGGATATTCGCGTGGAGTATGTTGGCTATGTTGATTTAATGGTTTATCATTCTGAGCATAAATATCCTGAAAAAGGGATCCGCCGAAAGCGATATTTATTAACTGATGCCCACGGCAAATACCAAGAATTGGTATCTGCCGATTAATCGCTAATTTTAATAGAGTCAAATCATATTCATCTCTGATCAAGTCTCCTTCGCCCAATTGAGGGATCGGCTCTTCATCTAACAAAAGAGGGTTAATGTCTCCCCCTCCACTTAACAATAAACCGTCTAAATCTGAAACAATGGCTGATAATGCTTTAAGATCATTCATTACCGGAATCAAGACAGGTATTCCTCCCGCTTTCAAAACAGAATGAACATACGTTTCCGCAATACAAGAAAGTCCATCTTTCCGATTTGCAGACAAACCGATTTTAGGAGATTGCAAATTGTTCGTCTGCGGTATAAAGGAATCAATCTCCTGAAATAGATCTTGCATATTCGGATGACGGACTTTCGTGTTCATCTGATTTATTTTTTTAATCTTAAGCGTCTATCTTTGCATAAGTTGCATTTTCTTCAATGAATTCGCGACGGGGAGCAACATCTTCACCC
>DAIPZX010000050.1:0-10404 GCA_036781995.1 Massilibacteroides sp.
TTCGTATTTGACACATGTTAAATAGCTGAATTTTGATCCGTATTTATCTTGCTTGCGGATTTTATGATTAATTTTTTTATAAAGCCCCTTTTATATCGAATAAAAAAAGGTTGTTGATACAGAAAAGGCGTTTTTTGGTTGGTGTCCCTCTCTTTTTGTTTTATTTTTGTTGGAATAAATAATAAAACAACAACTAATGGGGGTGTTTAGTAAATTTCCGCGTACGTTTTGGGCGGCAAATGTGATTGAATTATTTGAACGTTGGGCCTGGTACGGGTTCTTTATGTTGTTCGCCAATTACCTTACCGGTTCTTCTGATGTGGGAGGGCTGGAGTTTACACAAAGTCAGAAAGGCCTGTTGATGGGTTTCGGTACGGGAATTCTCTACTTCCTGCCTGTGTTGACCGGAGCTATAGCGGATAGGTATGGCTATAAGAAAGTGCTTTTCCTCGCTTTCTGCATCTATACATCGGCATTTATCCTGTTGCCCATGTTCAAGTCATTTACCGCTGTTTTCCTGATGTACCTCTATCTGGCGCTGGGGGCAGCGCTATTCAAACCTGTTATTTCGGCAACTATCGCTAAAACAACGACCGAAGAGACTTCGTCCATCGGATTCGGGGTGTTCTATATGATGGTCAATATCGGCGCTTTTATCGGGCCGATGGTGACGCTGCTTTTTAAGGGCAGCTCGCATTTGATTTTCTATGTGTCCGCGGGGATTATCGCACTCAATTTTATCATGTTGTTTTTTTATAAAGAGCCCGGACGAGAAAAAAACAATTCGGATGAAACGCTTTTGCAAACGTTTGGCGGTATTTTCCGGAATATGGGGAGTATTGCAAAGGATGTTAAGTTTGTTTTGTTTCTTATCATTATCGCCGGTTTCTGGACGATGTATCATCAGTTGTTTTTTACCTTGCCCGTGTTTATTACGCAATGGGTAGATACTTCCGCATTGTATAATTTCTTTATTGCCTATTTGCCGTTTTTCAGTACAAATTACAGTCCGGCTCCGGGCGTAATGGATGCAGAGTTTGTGACAAATTTCGACGCGATGTATATCATCCTGTTTCAGATTGTGGTTTCGAGTATCGTGATGAAAATGAAGCCGCTCAACTCGATGATTTCCGGTATTGTGGTTTGTTCGATCGGTATGGCGCTGTCTTTTGCTTCGCAAAACGTGTTGTTCACAATTGTCGCTATCTTAATTTTTGCTTTAGGCGAAATGGCAAGTTCTCCTAAAATTACCGAATACATCGGGCGTATCGCTCCGGCTGATAAGAAAGCGCTTTATATGGGCTATTCGTTTATCCCGGTTTGTCTGGGTAACTTCTTCGCGGGTTATATCTCCGGGAGTGTTTATCAGAATATGTCGGACAAGGTTATGATTGTCCGTGATTTTGCGGCTGAAAAGGGCTTGCAGATACAAGACGGACTGTCTACAAATGCCTATTTTGAAGAAGTAGCGCGCCAGACAAACATGACGCCGCAAGAACTGACGGGTTTTCTTTGGGATACCTATCATCCCTCGCGCCTTTGGATGGTCTTGCTGGGAATCGGACTTTTGGCCGCTTTTGCCTTGTTTATTTATAACCGGGTGACTTCCAAAATGCTCCATGCAGAACAAGCGAGCTAAATTATTGATGTAAAAAGAAGTTGGTTGCTATAAAAACCATACATTTGTATCAAACATTCAGGAATGAAGCGTATTTTTTTGATTGGTTATATGGGCGCGGGGAAGACGACAGTCGGCAAACAGTTGGCAAGCCGCATGGGGCTTTCGTTCATTGACCTTGATTTGCATATTGAGGCCCGTTACCATAAAAGCGTGCGTGAGTTGTTTGCAGAAAGAGGAGAGGACGTATTTCGTGGAATCGAGCGGAATATGCTTCACGAGGTGGCCGAATTTGAAGATGTATTAGTATCTACTGGAGGCGGAAGTCCTTGTTTTTTTGACAATATGGCGTTTATGAACCGGTTAGGAAAGACGGTTTATCTGAAGGTGTCGGCAGAAGAATTGACTAAACGCTTGGAAGCGTGCAAGCAAACACGCCCGGTTTTGCAAAACCGCTCAGGCGAGTCTCTGTTTCATTTTATTGATGAGGGGATTCGGAAAAGAGAGCCTTTTTACAATCAGGCATCTGTTGTGTTTGATGCCGAAAAGCTGTTAACAGAATCTGACGTACAAGCTGTTGCCGCTGCGTTAGAACGTATTTTAAACTGATTATGACACAAAGCCGGAGACAAATACAGGGCGCATACATTCCTCAGGAGTTGCTCGAGGAGTTAAGAAGAGTGAGCAACCGTTTGTTGATCGGCATTCCCAAAGAACCGGATGCTGAAGAAAGGCGATTAGCCTTAACCCCTGAAGCGGTCGGGATGATTGTCGAATGCGGTCATCATGTGTTGGTCGAAACAAATGCAGGGTTAGGGATTAATTATTCAGACAGTCATTTCTCTGAGGCCGGCGCCGAGATTGTTTCTACTCCGGCTGAAGTTTATCAGGCTGATTATATTTTGAAAATCCTTCCTCCGCTACCTTCCGAGGTGGCGCTGATGAAATCCCGTGCTACTTTATTCTCAATGATACAGTTCAATCTGTTTGCTCCGGAAGCCTACGAAGGGTTGATGCAAAAACGGATCAATGCTTTTGCCTACGAACTGATTACAGACGATAGCGCCTGCGCCCCCATGCTAAATGTGATTTCCGAAATAGAGGGTACGTCATCGGTGATGATTGCCGCGGAATTGCTGAGTAATACAAAAGGTGGGAAGGGTATCCTGCTGGGTGGTATTCCCGGCGTTCCTCCTACTGAGGTTGTCATTATCGGAGCCGGCAATGCCGGAACTGTAGCTGCTCGTGCCGCCTTAGGTTTGGGCGCAACGGTCAAGGTTTTTGATGACGATATTAATAAATTGAGACAGCTCCAGCAAGTGTTGGGGCAAAATGTTTTCACCTCCAATTTCCATCCGAATGTGTTGCGTAATGCTTTTTCCGGAGCAGACGTGGTGATAGGAGCCATGCGTTATATCAACTCGCGGCGCCGCTACGTGATCGCGGAAGATTTGATCCGTTCGATGAAGCGGGGCGCATTGGTTATTGACTTGAGGGTTAATCAGGGTGGATGCTTTGAAACGACCTGTTGCCTTTCGGGTTCAGACCCGGATTTTTTTGAACAATATGGTATTCTGCATTACTGTAAACCGAATATAAGTAATCATGTTGCAAGAACCACCTCGATGGCTTTCAGCAACATTATTGCTCCGCTGATTACCCTGTTGGGTGATATGGGTACGATCCAGACGGCTATCAAGGCGGATGTATGTTTTCGTTCGGGTATTTATATGTATTGCGGTAAACCTGTAAACAATTATGTGTCTAATCATTTTAATTTGCTATCTAACAATTTAGATATTTATTTATCTGCTTTTTGAATCGTTAAATGTTTTAATTATGGGAGAACAGACAAAAGTCACAACTTTAGAAAAGGTGGTTGTACGTTTCTCGGGAGACTCGGGAGACGGAATGCAATTGACGGGAACAATCTTTTCGACTCTGTCGGCGATCTTTGGAAATGAGATATCGACATTTCCGGATTATCCGGCGGAAATTCGCGCGCCTCAGGGCACTCTTAGTGGTGTCTCAGGGTATCAGGTGCATTTAGGCTCAAGAAAAGTGTTTACGCCGGGAGATAAAGCCGATGTGTTAGTTGCGATGAATCCCGCTGCATTGAAGGTGAATGTGGATATATTGAAACCTAATTCAATCGTTATTATTGATACAGATTCATTTCAAGCGAATGACCTGAATAAAGCGCAGTTTGCAACAGATGATCCATTTGCTGAGTTGGGGCTTACCGGTGTGCAGTTGGTTGCAGCGCCGATTTCTACCTTGGTAAAAGAAGGTTTGGTTGATTTCGGATTAGATAATAAATCAGCCATTCGCTGTAAGAATATGTTTGCTCTTGGGCTTGTTTGCTGGTTGTTCGAGCGCCCTCTCGAAGAAGCAATGCATTTGCTTCAGAGTAAATTTTCTAAAAAAAAGACCATTGCCGAGGCGAATATCAAAGCGCTTACCGATGGATATAATTACGGACACAATACCCATGCTGCTGTTTCGACTTATCGCATTGAGGGTAAAAAGGCAGAACCGGGATTTTATACCGATGTAAACGGGAATACGGCTACTGCCTACGGCTTAATCGCTGCGGCGGAAAAGGCAGAGATGAAGCTGTTTCTCGGTAGTTATCCGATTACTCCGGCTACCGATATTTTGCACGAACTTTCTAAACGGAAAGATTTAGGCGTAAAAGCAATTCAGGCAGAAGATGAAATCGCGGGTATTTGTACCGCTATCGGAGCAAGCTTTGCCGGTAACCTGGCTACCACGTCTACTTCAGGACCGGGATTAGCTTTGAAGAGTGAAGCTATCGGACTGGCTGTTATAGCGGAATTACCTTTAGTTATTGTCGACGTACAGCGTGGTGGCCCATCAACCGGTTTGCCTACCAAGAGCGAACAAACCGACTTGATGCAGGCTTTATACGGACGAAACGGCGAAAGTCCGATCGTTGTCATTGCTGCTGCTACTCCGACAGATTGTTTTGACGCGGCTTTCTGGGCAGGTAAACTGGCTGTAGAGCATATGACTCCGGTAATCTTATTGACAGATGGCTTTATTGCAAACGGTTCTTCCGCATGGAAGCTGCCGAACCCGGATGATTATCCAGACATAAAACCGCAATATGCCACTGCCTATGATGGTGAAACAGCATGGAAACCATACAAAAGAAACAGTGAAACAAATGTACGTTACTGGGCTTTCCCAGGTATGGAAGGTTTTGAACACCGGGTGGGAGGTCTGGAGAAAGATTTTGTAACAAGCGCTATCTCTACCAATGCCGAAAACCACCAGAAGATGGTGGATATTCGTCAGGCAAAGATCGACAAGATTGCCAACTTTATACCTGAACTTGAAGTAGCAGGAGATGAAGATGCCGACTTGCTTATCGTTGGCTGGGGTGGAACCTACGGACACTTGTACGAAACAATGGAAGGATTGCATGAAAAGGGCAAGAAAGTAGCATTAGCTCACTTCAAGTTCATCAGTCCGCTTCCTAAAAACACCGTTGAGGTACTTACGAAATATAAAAAGGTTGTTATTGCCGAACAAAACAATGGTCAATTCGCAAGCTATCTGCGCGGAAAAATTCCCGGATTTACTCCTTACCAGTTCAATCGCGTTAAGGGGCAACCTTTTAATGTAGCGAGATTAATCGAGGAGTTCACTAAAATAATGGAGGCTTAATTTATGGAAACAGAAGAAATTAAATATCAGGCAAAAGATTATAAGAGTGACCAGTACGTACGTTGGTGTCCGGGCTGTGGTGATTATGCTGTGCTGAACTGTCTCCACAAAGCGATGGCCGAACTGAACGTTGCGCCCAAAGATATGGCGGTGATTTCAGGTATCGGATGTTCATCCCGCTTGCCTTATTATATGAACACCTATGGCTTTCATACGATTCACGGACGTGGCGCTGCTATAGCAACAGGTGTGAAAACGGCTAATCCGGATTTGAGTGTCTGGTTGATTACCGGAGACGGAGACTGCCTTGCGATCGGTGGAAACCATTTTATTCATGCCGTGCGCCGTAATGTGGATATCAATATCGTTCTTTTTAATAATCGTATTTATGGATTGACAAAGGGACAGTATTCTCCTACTTCAGAGCGTGGATTTGTGTCCAAGAGTTCTCCTTACGGAACGGTAGAAGATCCGTTTGTTCCGGCAGAGTTGGCCTTTGGAGCAAGAAGCAATTTTTTCGCCCGGGCGATTGATGTCGACTTGAAAAACACAACTGCTGTTTTGGCTGAGTCAGGTCGACATAAAGGAACTTCGGTGGTAGAAGTGTTGGTAAACTGTGTGATCTTTAATGATGGTATCCATAAAGATATTACAGATAAAGACTATCGTGCAGAACGTACGATCTTTCTGCGGCATGGCGAGAAAATGATTTTCGGTAAAGAGGAAAACAAAGGAATTGTTCTCGACGGACTCAAACTGAAGACCGTTACCCTGGGTGAAGATGGATACACATTAGACGATGTATTGGTGCATGACGCGCATGCACAAGATCTGACCTTGCATACTATGCTTGCGATGATGACTAACGAAAGCGGTTTGCCGATTGCCTTAGGTGTGATCCGGGATATAGAGGCTCCGGTTTACGACCGCTGTGTAGACCAGCAGGTGAAAGATGTGCAAGCCAAGAATCCAACCCGCAAACTGCATGACCTGCTAATGAAAGGTGAAGTATGGGAAGTAAAGTAAATTCTTTATAAAAAGGAATAATATAAAATGAAGGCTATCTCGAATCTGATTTGGGATAGCCTTTGTTTGTGCTTAGAAGTGCAACTCTCCGAAGAATTCCGGACAATGGAAGTCCGGTTCCGGCAGATCAATCGGAGCCCAGCTTAGAAAGTGAGGGTATTCTGTCTCATCGGCGCATTTGTAAAAATTGGCATGTAGTGTTTTCGGCAGTTTTTTGGGATTTATCCTCATAAGTGCAAAAGGGATGGCAACGGTCAGTTCCCAGCTGTGTACGCCGGTTTTTTCTGCGAATGTTTTCTTTTCTAAAGAAGAATGACGCCTGATAGACGCGTATTCTTCGGCGTTCAGCCCTGTTTTTACTACCCGGGATTGTCTGTATGCCGCATCACACGTGCCGATGCAGTTGAATTCAAAGTTGATGTATTTATGTGGTCCCTGACCCGGTTTTACAAAAAATTCTACACAACTATCCTTATGAACGGGCGATCCGTCTTTAGCATACGTTGCCTTCAGTGAGTTGCCACGCACAAAGAAATGCAGGTATAAGTTCTTATCCGTACGCGCGATGTCTACTACGGTGATAGGTTGATAGGGAAACGCCTCCCAGTTTACTTGATTAACGCACAGGCGTAAGGCTTTGTTTTCTAAAAAATAATTTGCCGAAGACATATCGAGTACATCCAGAGCGGGCAAGTTGGGTATTTCAGTAAGCATTTTCATGGTATTATAAAGTTTAGCGGGATATGTAAATAGTATGTTAAGATGATAGACAACAATCCAATAACTGAGACGAATATAATGATAATCCCGACAATTTTGTTAAATATCCAAATACTTCTGATGTTAAACCATTTTTTTAGATTGGAAACAAGGTAAGTAATACATATCCACCATAAAACAGCCCCTATGCCGACACCTCCAATGCCGCAGAGTGACACCCATATTGAATGCTCCGGCAAAACGAATCCAAAACGGGCAAAGAGTGCAATGTAAAGCAAGACAATGAATACATTACTCAGAGTAAGCAGGAAGGCGGTTAGAAAGTCTTGTGTATAAGACAATTTTTTATCTCCCTGTTTTCTGATCGCCCTTGTTGGGTTGGAACGGGAGATATAATAGCCGAATCCCCCAAGAACAACACTGCCGAAAAGCTGTAGAGGTGCCTCATTGGCTTCGATAAAATTGACAACCATACCCATGCCCAAACAGCTGATACAGGCGTAAATAATGTCCGAGAGCATAGCCCCTACGCCGGTGGCAAGACCGTGCAGCCTGCCTTTGCTAAGTGTGCGTTGAATACATAATATGCCTGTTGGTCCCATCGGAGCGGAAACCAATATTCCAATAATTATACCTGTGCTTATTATACCTATCATCTAAAAACCTTACCCATTCTTCTTTGCAAAGATACGCTCTATCTGTTATTTAAAAAGAAAAATCGAACGATAATGTAAATCCCGTAGTGTCGTTGTTGGTTGTAAACGCTTTGATTAAAGCGTCTTTGAGGCAAGCGAATGAAGAAAAAGGGCGGTTCCAACCGATGTCGGAGCCACCCCGGAATCTAATCCTTTTTAGTGTAAGCTGTGAGGATTAGTACTTCTTGTTATTGTTTATTGACCAGTATTTCCATGGTGTCTGAAGCAATCATAAACTCCTCGTCTGTAGGCACAACGATTACGGTTACCTGACTGTCGGGCGTACTGATTACCATTTCCTGTCCGCGCATTTTATCGTTTTTAGCTTCGTCTAATTTGATCCCCATGTACTCCATGTTGTTGCAAACCGCGCTACGTGTAGCCCATTGGTTTTCGCCTACCCCCCCGGTGAATACGATGATGTCTACTCCTCCGAGTGCAGCGGCATAAGCGCCAATGTATTTTTTTATACGATAGTTATACACTTGCAGGGCAAGGATCGCCTTTTTGTCTCCTTCGGCTACGGCTGCTTCGATTTCGCGCATGTCTGAAGATATCCCGGACAGACCGAACACACCGCTTTGCTTGTTGATGAGGTCGGACAGTCCTTTTGCATCCAGTCCTTCTTTATCCATGATAAAAGAAAGCGCACCGGCATCTACATCCCCGCAGCGAGTACCCATCAGCAAACCTTCAACCGGAGTAAGCCCCATAGACGTATCTATGCTCTTTCCGTCTTTAATCGCTGTAATTGATCCGCCGTTTCCGATATGAGCTGTAATAATACGCTGCTTTTCGTAGGGGACGCCTAATACATCACAAGCTCTTTTGGAAACATAACGGTGGCTTGTTCCATGGAAACCGTAGCGGCGTATGCCGTATTTCTTATAAAGAGAATAAGGTAGTCCGTACATGTAGGCATAGTCCGGCATAGTCTGATGAAAAGCCGTGTCAAACACCCCTACCTGGCGAATGCCGGGTATCAGCGCACTCATTGCACGGATACCTTTCAGGTTCGGCGGGTTATGCAGAGGGGCAAGATCAATACATTCTACCATTTTGGCGATCACATCATCCGTGATTTCCATACTGCTGCTGAATTCTTCGGCTCCATGCACTACGCGATGTCCGACAGCGTCAATTTCATTATACGATTTGATACAGCCATACTTTTCATCGGTCAGGATGCTCAGGATAAATTGAATAGCCGCGTTGTGTTCCGGCAATTCCTTTTCGAGTACGACTTTTTTGCCTTCGTCTGTTGTGAATTTGAGAAAAGAACCGGGCAATCCGAGTTTCTCAACTCCACCCTGTGCCATAACGTCCTGTTTTTCCATGTCAAACAGTTTATATTTGACAGAAGAACTGCCACAGTTCAATACCAATATTTTCATGTCTATCGTTTTTATATATTATCTTTGCTTATGCCTGAGCGCCTTGTTTTGCGCCGATTGCCTGATTGGCAGTAATAGCTACCATGTTGTAAATATCATCGGCAGAACAACCGCGCGACAAGTCGTTTACCGGAGCAGCCATTCCCTGAAGAATAGGACCTACAGCAACCGCGTTTCCTAAACGCTCTACCAACTTATAGGCGATGTTCCCGACTTCCAGAGTTGGGAATACCAATACGTTTGCCTGACCGGCGATTTCGCTTCCGGGTGCTTTCTTTTGCGCGACAACGGGTACTAACGCCGCATCGGCCTGTAACTCGCCATCTATTTTCAATTCCGGAGCCATTTCTTTAGCCAGACGGGTTGCTTCTACTACTTTATCCACCATTTCGTGCGAGGCGCTTCCTTTTGTAGAGAAACTAAGCATCGCTACTTTAGGTTCTATACCCACAATGCTTTTGGTGGTCTGAGCGGTAGATACTGCGATTTGGGCAAGTTCGGGAGCTGTTGGATTCGGCATAACCGCACAATCGGCTACAACTATAACGCCGTCTTCTCCATAGATTTTATTCTGGGTGAAAAGCAAAAATGCCCCGGAAACACAACTGATGCCCGGAGCCGTCTTGATAATTTGCAGAGCAGGGCGCAACACATCCCCTGTTGTGTTTTCCGCTCCGGCTATTTCGCCATCGGCATCACCTGCCTTAATGATCAGACAAGCAAGATACAGTGGGTTTTCTACAAGCGCAGCTGCTTTTTCAGGTGTCATACCTTTTTTTTTGCGCAACTCAACTAACAGGTCTGTATAAGCTTGCTTTTTTTCGTGAGATTTAGGATCGATCAATGTTGCTTTTGAAATGTTAGGCAAATTTAACGTTGTCGCCCGCTTAGTTATTTCAGCCGGATTACCGATTAAGATTATATCAGCAATCTCATCGGCTACGAGTCGGTCAGCTGCTTTTAACGTACGTTCTTCAAGTCCTTCGGGTAAAACAATGCGTTGTTTACTTGATTTAGCCCGGGCGAAGACATTTTGCATCAATTTCATAACAAGGGGAATTTTATATTATTTTTAGTTTTTCGCGGTTGCATCTACAAAAATACACAATAATGCAACATGGAGTTTGCAAAAAGGCGTCTGTTTTCGCATGTATACTTGTCAAATTTAGAATATTTAACAAAGCTGTGTGTTCCGGTAACTATTTAGCCAAAACTATTCTTAATTTACCATTTACCGAACCCATTCGGTGTCGTACGT
>DAIPZX010000051.1:0-10163 GCA_036781995.1 Massilibacteroides sp.
TGGGTTGAGAAGGGAGACAAAGGAACCATTCGTATCGTTGCGCTCACAACCAATGAAACCAATGTGGTGCTTTCGGATGTGTTACAGGTAAAACTGGGTTCTTTCAGAATAAAAGTAATTGTGAATCAGGAATATGTGAATTTTAAATATACCATAGACTGTGCTTCGGTAGTCGTTTCGGGTACATACAAACCGGGATATAATTTAGACCCGACAAAACATCAGATCAAATTAGGCATAACGGCTGAAGATGTGAGCATAAACGGATCAAAATATGTCATAGAAACAGAGCCGATAAATGGCATTGTATTCAAAGCGGAAGGCATTTTTAATGTGACCGCAACGAATCTGACGGTTGAAGATATTATTTTAGAAGGCGAAGGTAAATTAGAAACACCTCTTGATGCAAGAACAGCTCCTTTCACGGTAAAGATCGTATCCAACAGCAGCTCGGGTTCTTATTGCGAAGCAACGATTACGCCGGTGATTGCAAAAATGAGAATTTTGACTATCGCTAATAATGCTGAGTATGGATATGATCTCGCTAAGGTAGGATCGGGAGGTAATAAGGTTATGACTTCTCCGAATAACTTTGGACCGAATGACAACAGTATTGTCAAGATCGAAGGACTTGAATTTATCAGAGGCTACGTAGGTCTTTCGATATTAGGTCAAACTGCTACTGATTGGTTGCAAAATGGAGCAAGTGTGCTCGATGAAGATGGCGTAACCAGAAAATATCTGGCAGATATTCTGTATGTAGGGCACGATGGATTATATGGAATGAGTGATTCGGATGCTCAACTATTGATGACGTATATGAAAAATGGCGGGGTTATCGTGATGTTTAATGAAGGAGCGAAACCTGTTAACGGCACTCAGCAACTTATTTATGCCGGTCCTCTCAGAATGATGAGAGCTTTATTCCCTTCTGCTACCATAAGATTAAGTTCGGCGGGAACAAATGCCGTAATTCCATTTGTAGGAAATGATTTGTATAAAACAGGAACAGAGGAAGAATGGAGTGAATTTATGTATAAACTTCAAGCAGATCAGGTATTATATGGCCCATTTGGCGATCTGAGAAATAAGCAATGGGGCGAAGATGCCAGTCATGCGGTAGCTGTAAATGCAAGCGCATTTCCTACTAAAACAGAGAATGGACAGACAGAAATAATAGATGATATATCCATCTATTCGTATGTGACAGATCTTAAGCCTTCATCGCCAAGCCTATCGAAAGA
Organism: Massilibacteroides sp.; assembly: GCA_036781995.1. Lineage (GTDB taxonomy): Bacteria > Bacteroidota > Bacteroidia > Bacteroidales > Tannerellaceae > Massilibacteroides. Next base: position 1,245 of record DAIPZX010000051.1, read on the forward strand.
GTATGTTACCGGATTCAAATATGAGACGGATGAAAACGCGAGCAACCTGGTTAGTCTTGTTTTCTTTGGAGATGGAGGTTTTATCTCCAGTAACAATAATTCAACAGGGACACTACACAGTCCATTCTGGTGGAATCCGACAACATATTTCCCGGTTGCGAGACCAAACTATAATGGAAGCGGAAAAGGAGTTTATAATTCACAAACATTATGCAACATAATGACGTGGGCTATACAACGGTCCGGAGAGCTATATCATAAACGTGAAGCTGCCATGGGCAGATAAGCCGGAAAGTGAATAATGAATTAATGATAAGAATGCGATATGAGTCTTAATAATATATCAAAACGATGGGTCGAAGCTGTTTGCAGTCTGTTTGTATTTCTCTCTGCCGTAGCTTGCTCGGATGAATATCCGGGGGATGAACCGATTGAAAATGGAAAAACAATTTCGGTTACGCTGGATTTGTTGGTTCCCGGACTCATTTCTTCCGAAAATGACACCCGGGCTATGGGCGCTGACAGGGAAAAGGCGATTGATAATATACAACTGCTCATTTTTGAAAAAACCGGAACGGCTGAAGTTTATCGTCATATCGGCGAGATCACGAATAGCTCCAATACGCAGTTGACGCTGAAAATGCCGGTGGGCAATGCTCAATATCGTTTTGTGGTATTGATCAATGCAGACGATACACAGGTGATTACTGTAGGAACCTCAAAAGAAGATGTGCTGAATAACTTCACGTTTGCCTGTTCGGGTATATGGAACACGAGCGGCAATGCGGCCTATATTCCGATGTGGGGTGAAACGCAAGGATTGATCAGGATTGATAATGATAAAGAAATAACGATTCCTCTTCACCGGGCATTGGCTAAAGTGGATATCGGACTTAATTTTAAATCGCAAACCCAGGACAACCAAACAGAGGAAGTAGACGGATTGGCAGACTTCAAGATATCCAGTGTGCGCGTTTATCGTACGAAGAATAAAGCCTATGTCGCTTCTTCGTCTGACAAAATAAATAACGCAGGGAACGAAGTAATAGCTCCTTATATCCCCACCGATGCCACATATAATCTGGCTGATGGCACAGCAACAAACGACAAATCTGTCGCGGATAGTCATCCTTTGGTATTTAACTTGGGGACGCCTTCCGACAAATTCGTTCGTGAAATATATATTCCCGAATCAATTGTTCTTCCGGCTTCGGCTTCTTCCATTTCTATGGACGATGTTCCTTGCTTAGTGATCGGTGGGCATTACAAAGGTGGAGAGGAAACTTTTTACAGGGCAGACTTTGCCGATTATGTCAAAGAAAATAAGGTGAGCAAGGTGAGCAGTTATAAAGAAATCCTGCGCAACCACCGGTATACGTTCAATATCCGCTCAGTGCAAAGTGACGGATTTAAAGAGCCGGAACAGGCGCTGAACAGCATCACGACTCCGATGGAAGTAAGTGTTGCTGCCTGGAATGAAGTGCCTTTGAATGTATATGTTCAAGGAAACAACTTTTTTCAGGTAGCAGAAAGAGAGGTGTATCTGGAAGCTACCTATCCTGTGTATAATGATAAAATATATCAGGTGATAGGGCTTTTTATTCCTTTTAAGACCAATATTCCATTTATTGAAGATGGATCAGCTCCTTCGCAGGGAGGTGTGGTTGCATATAAGAATTTTAAACTGGAATGGAAATCTACCGGAACAGCCCAGAACGATGTTTTTCAGGCTTTTATCAACCTGAATGACTTTCAGGTTGCGGAAGGACCGTTGATCCCTGCCAACACGATTGTGATTCAAACCTCTAAGGAAAATATTGGCGGAATGGGGACTCCTGCTGATGAAATTACGGATGTTTTATACGTAACGGTTGAAAATTTCAAATTTACCATTCAGGTAACTCAGAAAGCGGCCAATGTTGCGTATGACTTGTTATGCGATGAAACCATTGTTCACGGCAAATACCGCGAAGGGATTCCACTGAACTATTCCAATTACTTGGAAGTACAACTGAGTTCGGCAGAAGACTTGTTTGCAAAACAAGCCGAATTTAAGATCTGGTCGGAGACAAGGAAAGGCATTCAGTTTGCGTTTGAAGGCAAATTGGAAGAACAGGGTGTTTTGCAGAATGGTACATACCTCTATACCGTAAAACTGCAAGGATCGGGAACTCCTGTCAAGGATCTGAAAGATCCCCTTAATCCCGACGAAACTGATGGAATACTAACCCGTATTGATCATTTACGCATTAATACGAATTCTATCACGAACTCATCTTGTAGCAATACGAGTATTATTTTCGGCTACAAAACAAAAAGAATACTGGCTATAGGAGCTAATGCGATCTATAGATATGGATATATGTTGGAACCCAATACGGGATCACGTGCATTTGTGGATGCAAGTATTAATTTTGGCGTCGATCCGCACAGTACCGTTACTGTCGAACAGTTTCCGAGTGATTATAAACATGCCGGCAATTACCCGAACAAGACGGACGCCGCTGCCATCGGTAATGCCTTTCATATCGAATACATGACTGCCGGCAGAGGAATGTCCGGAGAACGTATTGATGTTGACTATTTGAACACCATGTTGACTGAATTTAAACCGGATATTATTCTTACCGGACAAGCGATCTACTTCAGTGATGCTGCTATAGCAGCCATCTCCAAATTCGTGGATGCCGGAGGCGTATTGCTGATGTTTAACGAATATTATCCAAACGCCGAGAGTATCAATAAAATGGCGAGCGCGATTGTCGGAACAACTTTGACCGGAGCAAATGAACCAATGACGCAGAATCAATTTGCTTTTACCTTGCCGACAGGCAGCCAATACGAAGAAGATATAATATTAAATGGCGCATTTGCCGATCTTCGGGGGGAACAATGGGGTGCGGATGGTTATTTTATGCATGGATTCGGCGGACTCCCGAACAATGATATTATTATCTACAATACCCGTAAAGGAGATGGAAAACCTTGTTTTTTCCGTCATAAAGTAAAACCTTTTGTCTTTGTAGGTGATGGCGGATTTATCTCGAATGCTCAGCGCTATATTGGACAGACTTATCAGGGAGTGTCTGATTACTGTCCGTTTGCGATTAATTCAGCCTATCAGCCGATTAAGCGGATAAATTATACAACTTCAGTAGTTTCAGTCTCTAATTCCGAACTCTTTGGAAATATTCTGGCATGGGCAGTTGATTACGCCGAGTTTCACGGAATCAATCATTAACCCCATCAACACGATCTTTTTTTATTTGCTGCGGAATCTCGGAAGATATATCGGACGTAGCATATCCCGGGATATGCTACGCCTGCATTAATTGACTATCTTACCTTATATATCGAACTCGCGTTAAGATAAATAATAGAATTGTATTACCTTTGCGAAGTCAAAGAAATACGATAATGGATAATCAACGTTATAACCTGCGTGGTGTGTCGGCCTCTAAAGAAGATGTGCATAATGCCATAAAGAATATAGATAAGGGGCTCTTTCCCCAGGCTTTTTGTAAAATTATTCCTGATATACTGGGGGGTGACCCGGCATATTGCAATATCATGCATGCTGACGGAGCGGGCACAAAATCTGCCTTAGCTTATCTTTACTGGAAAGAAACGGGGGATATCTCCGTCTGGAAAGGTATAGCGCAGGATGCGCTGATTATGAATATTGACGATTTGCTCTGCGTAGGCGCTACGGATAATATATTGGTTTCTTCAACCATCGGGCGAAACAAACTGTTAATCCCCGGAGAGGTGATTTCGGCTATTATTAACGGAACGGATGAGCTGCTGGCGGAATTGCAGGAACTGGGTGTAGGTTGTTACGCGACAGGCGGAGAAACGGCAGATGTAGGCGATCTGGTTCGCACAATCATTGTAGACAGTACGGTTACCTGCCGGATGAAACGTAGCGATGTGATTGATAATAAAAATATTCAGGGTGGAGACGTTATTGTTGGTCTGACTTCTTTCGGACAAGCCACTTATGAAAAAGAATACAACGGAGGTATGGGCAGCAATGGGCTGACTTCCGCCCGTCATGATGTGTTTGCCAATTATTTAGCGACCAAATACCCCGAAAGTTTTGACCCCCGGGTGCCTGCCGATCTCATTTATTCGGGCGGACTGAAACTGACAGACGCAATAGATGAATTGGGGATAGATGCCGGCAAATTAGTGCTTTCGCCTACACGTACGTATGCTCCGATTATTAAAAAAATACTGGACAGGCTAAGACCACAGGTGCATGGTATGGTGCATTGCTCCGGTGGCGCGCAGACTAAGGTGTTGCATTTTGTAAAGAACAAACGGGTTGTCAAGAATAATTTATTTCCTATACCTCCTCTGTTCCGTATCATTCAGGAACAAAGCGGAACCGCTTGGGACGAGATGTATAAAGTATTCAACATGGGGCACCGGATGGAAATTTATATTGCTCCCGAATATGCGGAAGAAATCATTTCTATTAGTCAATCTTTGGGAGTAGACGCTCAGATAGTCGGGTTTGTTGAAGATGCCGAAAAGAACGAATTGATAATCGAAAGCGAAAAAGGACGCTTCCTTTATTAAATAAGCAGATGGCAGAGAATGATTTGTTAAAGAGATTGAGCGGCTTGGTCAGTCGGTTTGAAGAGGTAGGTACATTAATTACAGACCCATCGGTGATATCCGATATGAAGCGTTTCGTAAAACTGACTAAGGAGTACCGCGAACTGGAAAAAATAAACAAAGCACGCCGGGAATATGTCAATGCATTGGAAGGACAAGCCGAGGCAAGAGCGATTTTAGATACCGAACAGGATGCTGAAATGCGCGAAATGGCTCGTGAAGAACTGGATATATGCGCAAATCGTATTCCCGAACTGGAAGAAGAAATCAAGCTGTTGCTGATTCCCGCGGATCCGCAGGATGATAAAAACGCAATTGTAGAGATTCGTGGAGGTACTGGCGGTGACGAGGCCGCTATTTTTGCCGGAGACCTGTATCGTATGTATGTCCGGTTTTGCGAAGGCAAAGGCTGGAAGGTAGAGCAGACAAGCAGTACGGAAGGTACGTCCGGAGGATTTAAAGAAGTTATCTTTACAGTTACCGGAGAAAACGTTTACGGAACGTTGAAATATGAGTCCGGCGTTCACCGTGTGCAGCGTATTCCCCAAACAGAAACTCAGGGTAGGGTGCATACTTCGGCTGCTACCGTGGCGGTATTGCCGGAAGCTGATGAATTTGATGTGGAAATAAAAGAATCGGATATCCGTACGGATATTTTTTGCGCGTCCGGTCATGGCGGTCAATCTGTGAATACGACTTATTCGGCAGTACGGCTTGTGCATATCCCTACGGGCATAGCTGTGCAGTGTCAGGATGAGAAATCACAATTAAAAAATAAGGCGAAGGCACTCATAGAACTGAGAAGCCGTATATACAATATGGAATATCAGAAATACCTGGATGAAATAGCCGGCAAGCGTAAAACAATGGTTTCTTCGGGTGACCGTTCTGCCAAAATACGGACATATAACTATCCGCAGGGTAGAATCACGGATCATCGCATTAACTATACAATCTATAATCTGTCGGCATTCATGGATGGTAACATTCAGGACGTTATCGACAAGTTGATCATTGCCGAGAATGCAGAGAGACTGAAAGAAGCTGAATTGTAACCGGTAAAAAAAACAGTTATAAGACATTTGCTTTTTCTTGTATTTGTCTTACTTCAAAATACAGATGGGGGAATACGCGGAAAATAAAAATAAATATAGAATGACAAGAAAAGAATTAATCGAAAACATCAAAAGGAAACAAACTTTCCTTTGCGTGGGCTTAGATACAGATGTAAAAAAGATTCCTTCCCATTTATTGAAAGAAGACGATCCTGTTTTTGCTTTTAATAAAGCAATTGTTGATGCGACCGCACCTTATTGTGTGGCCTACAAACCTAATCTTGCTTTTTATGAAAGTACAGGTGTGTCCGGCTTTGTGTCATTGGAAAAGACAATCGCTTACATTAAGAAAAATTATCCGGATCAATTCATTATCGCGGATGCTAAACGTGGCGATATCGGCAATACGTCTGAAATGTATGCCCGTTCTTTCTTTGATCACATGCAAGTTAATGCGGTTACTGTGGCTCCTTATATGGGTGAAGATAGTGTAAAACCATTTCTTCTCTATCCGGAAAGCTGGGTGATCCTGTTGGCACTGACTTCCAATAAGGGATCTCATGACTTTCAGATGACGAAAGATGAAAATGGAGAATACCTGTTTGAGGCGGTTTTGAGAAAATCGCAGACTTGGGCAGGTGACGACCAGATGATGTATGTCGTAGGCGCGACACACGGTAAGACGTTTGAGGCTGTAAGGAAAGTTGTTCCCCGGCATTTTTTACTTGTACCCGGAGTGGGCGCTCAGGGAGGAAGCCTGAAAGAGGTTGCAGAATACGGAATGAACGAAGATTGTGGTTTATTGGTGAATTCATCAAGAGCGATAATTTATGCTGATAATACAGCGCGATTTGCTGAAACTGCAGCGAAAGAAGCACTGGCTGTACAACAGGAAATGGCTGTATATTTGAATGATAAACGAATTATTCATGTGTAGATAGGGGAAAATATCAATATTTTTCGCCAAATTTGCGATTTGTCTTTTCAAATAAGACTATAAATAAATTAAGATTAAATACTTTAATATTCGTATAATGGAGTTTTCAGCTCAGGAAATAGCAGATGTGTTGAGTGGGGTTATCGAAGGTGATCCAAAGGTTAAGGTGAGCCATTTTTCCAAGATAGAAGAGGGAAGGCCCGGAACGCTTAGTTTTCTGGCAAACCCTAAATACGAGCATTATATCTATGATACCGAAGCAAGCATAGTGTTGGTAAACCAAGATTTTGTTCCGGTTAAAGCTCTTAAAACGACTTTGATTAAAGTTGAAAATGCTTATTCCGCACTTGCGGTCTTGATGAATTTGGTTGAAAACTCAAAAGGTAAAAAAACAGGTATTGCTTCAACCGCTTTCATTTCAGGCAGCGCAGTAGTCGGAGATGCCTGTTATATTGGCGAATTTGCCTATATCGGCGAGCATGTAAAAATAGGTGTGGGTTGTAAAATATATCCATATGCTTATATTGGAGATCATGTTTCAATAGGTGATAATACAACAATTTATCCGCATGTTACGATCTATAGTGATTGTACTATCGGAAAAAACTGTATCTTTCATGCCGGATCGGTATTGGGCGCTGATGGTTTCGGTTTTGCTCCTGAGGCTGGTGTGTATAAAAAGATTCCTCAGTTAGGCAATGTCACAATAGAAGATGATGTGGAGATCGGAGCCAATACGACCGTTGACAGAGCCGTTATGGGCTCGACCATTATTCATAAAGGCGTTAAACTGGACAACTTAGTTCAGATCGGACATAACGTGGAAGTCGGCGAGAATACCGTTATGGCAGCACAAGTAGGAATTGCCGGATCGGTTAAAGTCGGAAAACATTGTATGTTGGGAGGTCAGGCCGGTTTGGCAGGACATATTAAAATAGCCGATAATGTATCACTTGGCGCTCAGGCAGGTGTTATAAGTGACGTGAAAGAAGGTAGAACATTGTTAGGAGCTCCGGCGATTGACTCTAAACAATTTTTCCGTTCAAGCGCCGTATTCGGGAAGTTGCCCGATATTTATCGCACGATAGGAGAATTGCAGAGAGAAATAGAGCTGTTGAAACAAGAAAGAAACAAATAAACAATTGACGAAAAAATGCAAAAACAGAAAACGCTTGCAAAAAGCTTCTCTCTTGAAGGAAAGGGATTACATACCGGATTAGATATACATATTACCTTTAATCCTGCCCCGGAAAATCACGGGTATAAGATTAAACGTATAGATTTGGAAAACGAACCGGCTATAGACGCGCTTGCAGAGAATGTAGCCGGCACACAGCGTGGCACTGTAATTTCCAAAAATGGAATACAGATCAGTACAATTGAACATGCAATGGCTGCTTTATATGCCTTTGAAATTGATAACTGTCTGATCGAAGTCGATGCTCCGGAATTTCCTATATTAGACGGAAGTTCTATTCATTTTACACAAGGAATTATAGCATCCGGTGTAGTAGAACAAAATGCACCTAAAGACTATTATATAGTAAAGCAAAAAATCGAAGTTAAAGACGACGAAACCGGATCATCATTAATTATATTGCCGGATGACAATTTTAGCGTTCATGCGCTGATATCCTTTAACTCTCCTGTTTTATCCAATCAATTTGCAACATTGAATGATCTCTCTGAATTTGCTGATCAGATTGCTTCTTCAAGAACTTTTGTTTTTGTAAGAGAAGTGGAGATGCTACTCAAGAATGATCTCATTAAAGGAGGCGATCTGGATAATGCAATTGTTATTTATGATAAGAAAATCTCACAAGAAGCATTGGATGACCTGGCTGATAAGATGAATATTCCGCATAAGAATATTAATGAGCTGGGGTATATCAATAATAAACCGCTGGTGTATGACAATGAACCGGCACGGCACAAACTGATTGATGTGATAGGAGATCTGGCTTTAATCGGGAAACCGATCAAAGGACGGATTATCGCTACCCGCCCCGGACATAAAATCAATAACCAGTTAGCAAAACTGATTAGAAAAGAAATCAAACTGAACGAAATACAAGCTCCTGTTTACAACCCGAACATTCCTCCTGTTATGGGGATAAACAGAATTAAAGAATTATTACCTCATCGTTATCCTTTCCTGCTGGTGGATAAAATCCTTGAATTAGGAGGAGAACGCATTGTGGGAGTGAAAAATGTAACGGTAAACGAGCCTTTCTTTCAAGGGCATTTTCCACAAGAGCCTGTTATGCCGGGTGTATTGTTGGTCGAAGCAATGGCTCAGATCGG
>DAIPZX010000052.1:0-10155 GCA_036781995.1 Massilibacteroides sp.
TAAAAAAGCAGTTACTGCTTTGTAACTGCTTTTTTAGGTGGTCCCACCTGGGCTTGAACCAGGGACTCCCTGATTATGAGTCAGGTGCTCTAACCAACTGAGCTATAGGACCGGTTCAGAGACTGGCTCTGAAATCGGGTGCAATATTACGATATTTAATCGGGCTATGCAAGAGTTGGCGCAAAAAAAGACTACTTTTCTGCTTTGTCTTCTCCGGCAAACTCCATCAGGTAAGCCTTGATGAAACCATCAATTTCGCCGTCCATTACACCATTAACGTCAGACGTCTGGTAGTTGGTGCGGTGGTCTTTCACACGACGGTCGTCAAATACGTAACTGCGTATTTGTGATCCCCATTCTATTTTTTTCTTGTTGCTTTCTACTTTCTCTTGCTCTGCCATTCGCTTTTGCAGGGCGATGTCATATAGCGTAGAACGCAGTAAGCGCATGGCGTTTTCGCGATTGCCTAATTGTGAACGACTTTCGGTGTTTTCAATCAAAATTTCCCGTACCTCACCGGTGTCTGGGTCTTTGTAATTATAACGTAGACGTACTCCGGTTTCTACCTTGTTTACGTTCTGGCCTCCTGCTCCTCCTGAACGGAAAGTATCCCAGGTGTAGTCTGCTGCATTAATTTCAATCTCAATGGTGTCGTCAATTAAGGGTGTGACGAATACGGATGCAAATGAAGTCATGCGTTTGCCTTGTGCATTGTATGGGGATACACGCACTAAGCGGTGAACGCCATTTTCTCCTTTCAGATAGCCATAGGCATAATCGCCTTCGATCTGCATGGTGACGGTCTTGATCCCGGCTTCCTCGCCTTCCTGGAGGTTGCTGATCGTTAGTTTATAGTTGTTTGATTCTGCCCAACGTATATACATACGCATAAGCATAGATGCCCAATCCTGACTTTCCGTACCTCCTGCTCCCGAATTTATCTTCAGAATACAACTCATTTGGTCGGCTTCCTGTCGAAGCATATTCCTGAACTCAAGGGCTTCAACTAATGTAAAGCATTTATTATAGGCAGCATCCAGTTCTTCTTCAGTTATAATCTCTTCCTTGATATAGTCATAAGATAACTGGAGTTCTTCTGCTGCCGCAGCTACTTCTTCATAAAGTTCGATCCACTTCTTAAGTTCTTTTACGACTTTCATTTGTGCCTCTGCACGCTTGGAGTCTTCCCAAAAGCCGGGATCTTGTGTGCGAAGTTCCTCTTCTTCTAATTGTATTTTTTTATTATCGATGTCAAAGGTACCCCCTCAGCGCATCCTTGCGCTCCAATACAGAATGTAATTGGTCTGCTGTGATCATATTTTTTTTCTTTTTGATTTGTGGGTGCAAAGATAATTAAATCCTTTTACTCCTCATACATCGCATCTATTTCAGCGGTATACTTTTCATTGATGACATTCCGGCGAAGCTTTAATGTGTCGGTAAGCTCCCGTCCTTCCATCGTAAAAGGCTGTGGCAGCAAGGTGAAGCGTTTGATGCGCTCATAAGAGGCCAAATCTCGTTGATGTTCTTCTATTCGTGATTCAATCATACGAAGAATATCCGGATTCATGAGCAGATCAGCTCTGTCGGTGTACGTAATTCCTTTTTGTCCGGCATATTCTTCCAATAATAGGTATGACGGAACAATAAGAGCGCTGACAAATTTTCGTTCGTCTCCGATTACGGCAATCTGCTCAACGTATTTATCACTGCTGATGAGTCCTTCAATAGCTTGCGGCGCGATGTATTTTCCGTTTGAAGTTTTGTAAAGATCTTTAATACGCTCAGTAAAAAAGAGCACATTGTCTTTCAGATAGCCGGCGTCGCCGGTGTGCAGAAAACCGTCTTCGGTAAATAGTTTCTTGTTATCTTCCGGGCGTTTGTAATATCCGGGTGTTATGGTTTTTCCTTTAATCAATATTTCATTACTCGTTTCATCGATTCTTACTTCCACTTCAGGCATTACTTCGCCAATAGAACCAATGATAAAACCTACCGGATTATAACAGCAAACAGTTGCCGTGCTCTCGCTCAATCCATATCCATAGATGATTGGGATATTTACAGACTGAAGGAATTCGTTTACCTTGTCTGCCAATGGAGCACCTGCAACAGGGAAAATCCGCCCACGATCTATGCCGAGTACTTTTTTTAGCAGCATAAATGCTGTTTTGTTATAAAAAGCAAAGCTGATCCTCAATCCCAGTGGGGGCGTGAGACTTTTGTTTTTGTATTCTAAGTTGTGGATTCGTCCTATTTTGATGGCATGCAAAAAGAATTTGCGCATGAGGGGAGGGAAATTATTTATCTTTTCATGCACGCCGACATATACCTTTTCCCAAAACCGCGGTACGTTGCACATCATTGTGGGGTGGATCTCCGGCAATGTTTTCTGGATCATTTTGGGATCTCTGTTAATTGCCACCGTTGCTCCACGGGTAATACAAAAATACACCCATGCTTTTTCAAAAATATGTGTTAAAGGCAAGAAACACATAGAGATGTCCTTGTCTGTAACATAGGGCAAGCGCATGGTGTGAATACGCATTGCTTGCAAATACTGGGTATGATAGAGGAGTACCCCCTTTGAATCACCTGTAGTGCCGGATGTGTAAATGATTGTTGCCAGATCTTCTGCGTTGGCTCCATTCATTCTTACCCGAACGGTTGATTCGGCATGCGTGGTATCTCCCAATTTCAGAAAATCTTCAAAATAGATAGATGTGGTGTCATCGGGATTGAGCTTTACTTCGCGATCAAATATAATCAGGCGCTTCAGGCAATCTGATTCCTTTTGTACTTTAAATGCATTGTTGTATTGTAACTGCTCGCCAACAAAAAGAGTCTGTATCTGCGCGTCATGCACAATGAAAGAGATCTGAGCCGGAGAGTTTGTGGCATAAAGGGGTATCGATACCGCTCTGTTAGCATAAGCTCCAAAGTCTGTATACAGGCATTGGGGCATGTTTTGTGAGCAAATACCGATGTTTTCCTGCACTTTTATTCCAAACTCAGCCATAGCCTTGGCTGTAAGCAGTACGGTTTCGGCAAACTCTTGCCAGGAAATTTTAATCCATTTCTTATTCTTGTCATCACGATATTTCAACGCGGTGCGAGAGCCGTATTTTTCAGCCTGTTTATGAACTACTTCAGCGAGATGATAAATCATAGTCTAAAATTTTATATCTATTACAAAAATAGATTATATGTAGGTAATAAGACTCTAATTGCACTTTTATTTTACACAAAACCCCTGCAAATGCGCAACAGTCTTGTTTTTATAGTTAAAATATACAAAAATATAGTAGTATGTATTGCATGGTACATAGGTAATACATATATTTGTTCTGAAAATATAGAATAATGAATGCGGAGAATGTAAAATCACAGATGAGAAAGGGTACTTTAGAGTATTGTATCCTTTTACTATTGAAAAAAGAGCCTGCCTATACTTCTGACATTATTCAAAGGTTACAGGAAGCCAGGCTTATCGTGGTTGAAGGTACATTATATCCTCTTTTGACCCGATTGAAAAATAGTGAGTTGTTAAGTTATCAGTGGATTGAATCCACGCAGGGACCACCCAGAAAATATTATCAGTTGACACCCAAAGGGGAACTGTTTTTAGGGGAACTGGAAGCCTCATGGCAAGAATTAAATGATACAATCAATCACATCAGAAACAATTAATCAGATGAAAAAGACACTTACAGTTAATTTGGGAGGTATAGTTTTTCACATTGATGAAGATGCATATCTGTTATTAGATAAATACTTATCCAACTTACGTATCCATTTCAAACAGGAAGAGGGCTCAGACGAGATTATGAACGACTTCGAGATGCGCATCTCTGAATTGTTTGGAGAACGGATCAGATTAGGCTACGAGGTAATCACGCTGGAAGAAGTAGAAAAGGTAATCAAAAGGATGGGTAAGCCTGAAGAACTTTTCGAAACAGAAGAAACAGCAGGGCACACAGGAAAAGAGCCTCAAAGTGCCGAAAACAAAGAGAAGCAGACCGTACACAGGCGATTGTTCAGAAATCCGGATGATCGTATGATTGGTGGCGTAGCAGGCGGTTTAGCAGCTTTTTTGGGATGGGACCCCAGTGTGGTGCGTATTCTGTTGTTTTTGTTAGTATTCCTTACTCAAGGGGTAGCAATACCGGTGTATATCCTTTTCTGGATTATCATTCCTGAGGCCAGGACTGCTACGGAAAAATTGCAGATGCAGGGGCAAAGTGTTACTGTTGAGAATATCGGAAAAACAGTAACAGACGGATTTGAAAAAGTGACAGAGAATATCAACGACGAAGTAAACACTGAAAAAACCAGAAGCCTGTTTCAGAAAATACTTGATGTATTTGTCTCAGTAGTTGGCATATTGCTGAAGATTATGTTGGTGTTGATTGCGATTGTCTTGTTTCCTCCTTTGCTGATCGTTCTCTTCGTTTTGGTTATCTTAGTGATTGCTCTTGTGTTTGGAGGAGGCTTTGGACTTCTTTATTCCATTATACCTAATATGCAATGGGGGCCTTTTGAAGTATATCCGGAAAGTATGCTGTTGGCAGCCAGTATTTGTTCCATCTTTATGATTGCTATTCCCATAGTGGCGGTTGTTTATATGATTCTTAGCCAGGTGTTTAAATTCAAACCGATTGCTAATAGTGTGAAATGGACATTTTTTATACTTTGGTTTATTGCCTTAGGTGTGAATATCTTTCTTGCACTCAGATTTGGCTTGCCGTTCTGGGGAGACTGGCATAGTATGCCAACGAACTTTGGACTTAGGCTCTGATTTAGGATGTAGTCTAATATAATAATGTGTGTTTTTAGGATTAATAAAAAAGGCCGCTCTATCTCAGAGAGGCCTTTTCCCAAGGTTAACAAATTTTATGAGTAAAAACCACTAATGAATCAATTTGTTTTATCTAATATGTACTGTGTGTTCTAATGCTATTCGCAAATACGAGTGCAAATATAGACAAAAATTATCGATTAAAAAGTTTATCCTGTTATTTATATTCTGATCTGATTATTTCAGAAATATGGGCAAGTTCATCTGCCGTAACTTTTAGTTTCTCTTTACCAAAGTAGATGTCTGATTCTTTCTGAATCGGAACAAGATGAATATGTGCGTGCGGAACTTCCAATCCGATAACTGTCAGACCGATTCGTTTGCACGGTATTGCCTTCTGCTGGGCGCTCGCTACCTTTTTTGCAAATGCCATCATTCTCCCCAATAGTTCCTCGTCAAGGTCAAAAATATAATCGGTTTCTTGCTTGGGTACAACTAATGTATGTCCCGGTGCGATCGGGTTTATATCCAAAAAAGCAAAAAACTCTTCGTTCTCTGCTATTTTGTGGCAAGGTATTTCGCCGCGAATAATTCTGCTGAAGATGGTCGCCATGTTTTTCGGAATTAAAGAGAAATATCCATGATCTCAAAACTCATTAAGCCGGAAGGAACCGATATTTCGACCACTTCGCCTTTCTTCTTGCCCAGCAATCCTTGGGCAATTGGAGTGCTAATCGCAATTTTTCCTTCTTTCAGGTTTGCCTCCGAATCAGAAACAAGTGTATAGGTCATTATTGCGTTGTTCTTAACGTTTTTTATCTTCACCTTATTCAATATCTGCACCTCGTCTGTTTTAACGCGAGATTCATCTATCAGGCGAGCGTTTGCGATTAAACCTTTAAGTTGAGATATCTTTGCTTCGAGCAGTCCTTGCGCTTCTTTTGCAGCATCGTATTCTGCGTTTTCCGATAAATCCCCTTTGTCACGGGCTTCGGCTATCTGAGCTGATATCTCAGGGCGTTTTACGGTCTCCAGATAAGTTACTTCGGCCATCAGCTTATTGTAGCCGTCTTCTGTCATATAACTAACTGCCATATCAAAATCTCCTGTCTTTTTAGATTATTATTCACAATAAAAAAAGAATCCCGACCAAATCCAATGATCGGAACTCTTCTTATTTTTTTAACTCTATGCAAATGTACAAAAAAAAATTTTGCTTCCCAAAGAAGTCTGATGCTTTACAACATAAAACTCTCTGTACTATTTGTTTACTTCAGAACAGCCTTCAGGTCTTCTTCCAAAGTTTTGATGTCTTCTATTCGTTTTACCAGGTTTCCTTTCTTGTCAAGAATAAATAAAGCGGGTAATTGCTTTACATTATACAAGGCAGCGGTTTGGGAGTAAACATGCTGTGGGTCACGTACGCAGGTCCAGGGTAGCTTTGTTGCTACATTCATCCAGAAATGTATGTCTGTATCCAATGAGATTTGATAAATTTTCAATCCTTGTGCACTATATTTTTCATAAAGTTCTCCTAATTTCATATTCAAGGCGGGAGACCATTCTGTTTGGTATGCCGTGAAATTAACGAGTGTAGGGACTCCGTTTGCTATCGATGTCAGTTTTACATTATGCCCCTTCAGGTCTGGCAGCTCGATGTCTATAAAATTAACCTCTTTCGTTTCTATTTCTTCCATATTAATCGGTCTTTGCCCGCGAATGATCTTGATCGATTGTAATGCCAGATTATGCAAATGCGTGCTCCTCGCGCTACCCGGATAAAAGCGGTCGTAGCTGGTGGCTACTGCGCTATAAGCTTTGGAATCATTTCTATCATACAGGTCAAAGAATAGCAGGCCGTCTACTTGTTGGAATAAGGCAAAATAAGCCGCTGTCGACATAGGTGCTGCATAGATGTATTTACGTGCAACTTCTTTATAGGCTTCAGCTGCTTCCATTATTTTTGTGCTATAAATCGTGTCTGTTATCGCGTTTGCCTGATATTCTTTTCTGAGCTTGCTTATTTCCAGATTGGCATCAAGTTGAGCCAGGGTGATATTCTTGATTGCTTTGGCATTTTCAGATCCTTCCACAGAATAAGATGTGGCGAATGTTCCCGCATCTGCAACAAAGTTAAGCACTTCGATTGAATCTATTGAAAAGTTGATCAGCTGGTTGTTCAACTTCAATCTGTAAAATTCGGGATATTCCGGCTTCGGTGATTTGAATTTGAATTTTCCCGTCTGAGTTAATTTGACAGAATCCAATACCGTAACGGAAGATATACCGACATTTTCCAGATAGAGTGTTTGCTTTTCTCCGCCCGATACAACCCCTTTTACCGTAAAATTGGATGAATCGGTACAGCTTGTTAATAACAGGCATACTATGCTTAGCGCAACAAACAACAGCGAGGATAAGTGTTTCATTTAGCTTCTTTTTAATATGGATGCAAATATACATTTTTTACCCTATAAATGCCTATGTCGATAAAGGTATTTGTCTCAAAAAGAAAGGATGAAGATTTGAAGTTGTCAAAAAAGAGAAAGAAGCAGTTGTTCTATGGCTTTTGTTACCCGGCGTCCCTCTCCCGGATAACTGTTAACGATTAAAGCTACGGCAAACGTATGTCCGTCTTTTTCTATATATCCGGCGTAGGCTTTGACTCCGGTCATACTGCCGCTCTTTAGCCTGGTATAGCCTTGCAGGTTGCTTCCTTTCAGAAAATTCCGGACAGAGCCTTCTATCCCGGCACGAGGGATGGTCCTAGTATAGATTTCGCCAACGGAAGATTGTTTTTTCATGTAAACCAACAGATCGCAGATAAACGCCGTGGTTAGTTTGTCTGTAACGGCCAGTCCGCTTCCATCATACAGCTGTAGGGCAGATGTGTTCAGCCCTTTCTTCTTCCAGTGTTGAAGCAACACATTTACACCGCGGTCATAAGACGAAATAACTTCATTCATTCCGGGGTGATAAATCAGTCCTAAGGTTTTCAACAGGGCATCTGCATACAGATTATGGCTCACTTCATTGGTGACACATGCAATTTCGGCAAGTGTGGGCGAATAGGTCGAGCAAAGCCGGGTTCGGAATCCGGATGGGCTGTCGCCCTTTTCTTCCAGCATGCGAAAGCAAGCAGGTGTTCCCGTAATTTCAAAACCGGCGTTAAGGAGTCCGGATGTAACATACTCGGCTAAGAACAAGGCCGGATCAGGAATGTCTCCCCGTAAAATAAAATGTGTTTTCCCCGCCGGCACTACGCCATACAGATAACGTTCCTTAACCCAGGGCATTCCTAATATATAAGAACTGTCAGAACTTACATTCGCGGTGGTCAGGTAATTATGGAATTGTAATCCTTCTATGGCAGGCAGTGTATACTTGATTGAGGGCTTTTTTCCTGCGGGTCCGGTTTGAAGTGCCAGTTTGTATTGGTTGTCGAAGACTGAAATGCCATAGCATCCTGCGCCATAATAACTCCCCATATCTTCATACAGCCATTTCCGGGAAATACCCTCATTGTCAAAAATCCGTTCATCAGAAATGACGCTTCCGTTGATTGTATGAATACCTGCTTTAGTCAACTCATTAATCCATTGAGGTAAAAAAGTATTCTTGTCGGGGTGATAAGTCTTTCTGTCTTCTGCAAAAAACGAAGACCCGAGTGTAGGATCTCCTCCTCCGCGAATATACAGATTTCCGTGGAGCACCCCATCCTTGACTTCTCCGTCATATTCCAGAATCGTTTCAAAACGAAAATCTTCACCCAATACCTCCAGCGCAGTTGCCGTTGTGATCAACTTCATTACAGAAGCAGGCGTCAGACTCCTGTCCGGATCATGACTATACAAAATCTCTCCGGTTGTTACCTCTTTTGCCAGCAAAGAAAATGACGCGCCGTTCAATTCAGGCAAAGTAAAAAAGCGCTTTAGGGGCTGGGTTGATTGCCCTTGCGAGGAGGATGCAGAACAGAGGCTGAATGTGAGAGCGAATAAAATACTGTATATCTTGTTCATTTGGTTTTCTTTCTTCTATCTTTGTGTAGAACAAAGATAAAAAAGTTCTTCGTATGAATTCCTTGTTTGACAAGCCTTTTACTTTCGACCGGGTGTCCCGGATCGTATTCGGAGTTCTGGCAATAGCCGGGATTCTGTATCTGTTGACGATTTTACGCAACGCCTTGCTGCCTTTTCTCATCGCCTGGCTATTAGCTTATCTTATGCAGCCATTTGTTCGTTTTTTTCAACACAAACTAAAATTGAAAAGCCGGATATTAGCAATTATAGCAGTACTTCTGACCTGTCTGTTGCTGCTGTTTGCTTTCATTCTTATATTAGTACCCTCCATGTCCGGAGAAATAGAACGGCTCGTACTGCTGCTGAAAACGCACAATGCCGGAGGCGGATACATCCCATTCGTCCCTAAAGAATGGTTGCTCTATATTCAGAACAATGTGAACCTTTCCGAGCTGATGGATTTGCTCAGTAAAGAAAATATACTGAATGCGGTAAAACAATTGGCTCCACGATTGTGGACTATTCTCTCAAACACGTTCTCTGTCTTAGTCAGTATTACAATTGTCTTCATCATATTTCTTTACTTCATCTTTATCTTGTTGGATTACGAAAAGATAGCAAATGGATGGAAAGAGCTGATACCCTCCACCTATCGTCCCTTTATCATGGGGCTGGCAGACGATGTTGAACAAAGCATGAATCGTTATTTCCGCGGACAAGCGCTTATTGCTTTCTGTGTAGGTATCCTGTTTGCTATCGGATTTAAAATAATAGGTTTCCCATTGGGAATTACTTTTGGTTTGCTTCTGGGAGCGTTAAACCTTGTACCCTATCTACAAACAATCGGGATTATCCCCATGCTGTTACTGGCACTGTTAAAGTCGACCGAGACAGGTGAAAACTTTTGGCTCATTCTGGGAGCAGGCATTTTAGTATTGATCATCGTACAAATCATTCAAGACCTCTTCCTTACCCCCCGTATCATGGGTAAGGCAATGGGATTAAATCCTGCAATAATACTTCTTTCCCTGTCTATATGGGGAACATTGCTCGGCTTTATCGGGCTGATTGTAGCTCTACCCCTGACAACACTCTGTTTGTCTTATTACAAACGTTTTATTTTAATGGAAATGAAAGCCGAACAGAAGGCCTTAAACAAAGAAAAGAAAGAAAAATCACAAAGAAACGACAGTTGACAGGCAAAAAAAAGAACAGAGGTATTGTTTATTTAAAAAATACCCATATCTTTGCACCCGCATTACAGAGGTAACGCACAGGATGATTCGCTAGCTCAGCAGGTAGAGCACATCCCTTTTAAGGATGGGGTCCTGGGTTCGA
>DAIPZX010000053.1:0-10136 GCA_036781995.1 Massilibacteroides sp.
CGGCCACTGCTGCCATCCATACCAGGAGAAAGCAGCCAGTAATAAAATAATACCCAAGGCGATATACAGATAAATAAAGATTCCACCCATCGCATCATTAGCTCCATAGGAGTGCATGCCACTGAGAAAGTAATTGACGCCAAAAAACGTCATCAACACAGAAGCAATGGCAATGGCTGATGTAAAATTAAACAACCAATAGCTCCGGCATTTCTTGATATGGCGCAAATGAGTCACTATTACATAAACAATAACAGTAATCAGCGCCCAGGTTTCTTTCGGGTCCCAGCCCCAATAACGCCCCCAGGATTCATTTGCCCATATAGCTCCGAGGAATGTACCGATTGTCATAAGGGCTATCCCCACATGCAACGACATTTCATTAATCAGACTTAATTCCTTCATTCGGGCAATCAGCAGATCTTCCTTCTTAACCCGACCCAGACTCATCAAAATAAGATTAGTCAAGCCGATCAACGCACTAATTCCGAAAAAGCCATAAGCTGCCACAATCACAGCAACATGAAACATCAGCCAGGGAGATTTCAATACCGGCACCAAAGGATTAATCTGCGGATCCATCCAGTTCAATCCGGAAACAAACAATATAATTCCCCCGAACAAAGTAGCCAACGCAAAGGTCATCGTGCTTTTACGCAGAAAAAACAAACCGCCTGCTACCGTAGCCCAAGCCACATAAACCATTGTCTCGTATGAATTACTCCAAGGTGCATATCCGGCAATATACCACCGCATCCCCATGCCTGTCATCTGAAATATAAATGTAGCGATTACACCCGTGGCAAGCAACCATTTTGCCCAAACCATCCATTTTTGTGTTTCAAACAAGGACATAAACGCCAATACTAAAGACAAACCTCCCAGTATCAGGTAAAAAATCTTATTGTAGCGGAAGATATCCAATTGATTGTACTTTAGTTCCGCTTTTATTTTCTTCTCGTCAATAACGATTGATTTATTTTTTGCATGCTGGTACGTTTTAATCATACCTAACACTTCATCCGCCTTATTCCAATCGCGGCTTTGAACGGCATTTTGCACTTCGCCTACATACCATTCCATAATCCGGGATACAAACATGGAATCCTGACCGCTGAAATCAGACAGATCATCACCCGATGCGTACCAGGTATGATTAGGATCATCTTCTTTTGGGAAAAGGTTCAGCATTTGGTGATTGAATAACTGATGTAAGATATTAACCTGTTCATCCAGTTTCATCACATCTTTGTCAAAACGATTGCGTTCAGACGGCATTTTATGGTAAGCTTCTTCCAATCTTTCCTGTAATTTGTATTGCCCGTTACTATCGAAAACTTCGATGTAAGCACATGTTTTGGGAGACGAGAGGTCGTAATAGTCTGCTAATTCTTTGTTTTTATGTGTAATAAGCGGAATATGCATCCACATATCCGGCATGGCTAATACGCTTAATAGAAACTGATCAGAGTTAAGGTTCTCAAATTTATTTTCCTTATGTAGTTTTCTTAATATCTCAGAGGAGAATGTATTTACAGGAATCATCCGTCCGTTAGCAGATTGTATAGGCAAAGCGCCAAATTTCTCTGCATGTTCAGGACTGACGGTGTATTTTAACACAGCATCTCGCATAGAAGCTGCATCATGTTGCGCGCTTAAGTGAAGAGAGGAAGTAAAAAGAAGCAACAGACCAAGCGTGACCTTGACAGAACTTCTTATATTCTTTAATTGACGTCCCAATTGTCTGAACCGGGAATTACGTCCTATAAAGCTCAATATAAATCCAAGAAATAATAAACCATAGCCAAAATAGGTTATACTGCGTCCGGCAACATCCTGATTAACGGATAAAACTGTTCCTTTTTCATCTTTATCGTATGAAGCCTGAAACAGACGATAACCTTTTATATCAATCACATTATTCATAAACACACGGTCTTCTTTTTGCTGACCGTCTGCATGAATAATCAAATCACTCTCATAAGAAGAAGGGCTGGCTGAGCCCGGATAACGGGTAAGCGTAAACTTAATCAATTCTACAGCAAAAGGCAATGTTTTATACTGTGTTCCTTCTGATGTATAGATAGCCATTCGGTCTTCACGTGCACCCTCACGAATGTGAAGTACTCCTTCTGTTCCGAACAAGTGAGTCACTAAAGCTCCACCAAGAATAACAATAAAAGCAACATGAATAAACATAAAACCCCATTTCTTCTTTTTTAATAACTGATGTTCTATGACTTCGTAAATAAAATTCACAATCAGCAAAAACTGAAGCATAATAAATACGGGAGAATAATAAATCATCGCTTTAGCAGCAGCAGTACCGTGATACTTCTCAATAAAAGTGGCAAAAGCCAAACCTAAAGCATAAATGACTAATAAGACAATAGTAGTCACATAAGAAGAAAGGATTCTTTCAATTTTTGCTTTCATTTGCATTCTTGTTAAAACAGTAATTATTTTCGTGGCAATAGAAAAATATTGCCACGAAAATAATTAGTTTTTATTAATCTTCAATTATAACTCTGAAACCCACATTGTGTACGCGTTGCCACGGATAATATGCCTTACGGGCATAAGATGTAGCGAATTTCGGACGGTCAATATACGAACCTCCACGCACAACTTTGTATTCTGAAGAAGATTTAACTTTTTCTGAATACGGATAAGCGTTATAATCAGATTTTGTCCACTCGGCGATATTACCGTGCATACTGTACAGACCAAACGGATTGGCAGAATAGCCTTTTGAGTCTACTTGAATCATGTGACCGTCATCTACCCCTTCAGCTTTGGGTAAAAAGCTATAATAAGGATACCAAAAAGCTGTTTTAGCCATTGGCTGCGGGTCAATACCACTTACTGCCATCTTATTTAACTGTTCGTCGGCTAAGTTCTCGTATGAACCAAAATTGCTGTTTATATCTCCAAACCAGAAGTCTTTATCACTTCCTGCACGACAAGCCCATTCCCATTGGGCTTCCGTAGGTAGCGTGATAGACAAGCCTGTTTTCTCACTAAGTTTTTTACAATAATCCATCGCGTCTTCATAGCTAACACGGATTACAGGCTGTTCAGGCAGGTTAGCATCATAACCCGGACGGGTATGATCTTTCCAGTGCTGATCAACATAACGACTGTCATGCTTCGGGAATATCACATTATACTGTGCATTGGTAATTTCCACTTCAGCCATCCAGAAAGCCTTATCAACTTTAACTTTTGCTGTAGGAGCATTATCTTTTGCCCCGCGATAGCTACCCATAACAAATTCACCTGCCGGAATACGCACAAACGTCATTTTCATTCCCGGAGCAAGTTCTACCACTTTACGTGTTTCCGTTTCTTTTGCCAACATGGTCTTAATTGCGTCTCCATCAAAAGGCCAACCTTTCACCTGAATATTTTTCTCCTTTACAGGAGTTGATCTCGGAGGTCTTACAGGAGTAATCTCACCTTGTGCTTCCAGATAAGAAGCATAATCGGCAATTTCTTTTTTCCAGTCTACACCGGTTCCGCAAGCATATTTATCGGTCAATTCTTTACGACGTGCAATCTGGTCAAATCCTTTGTAAGGGAAACCGCCATAAGCGATAGCATCAAAATAACCTTTATCCGGCGCGTTATAATCAATCCAATTATACAGTACTTTCCATTCTGCATCTGTCAGAGAAACGTTATGATGTCCTGTCTTAAGAATACGAATCAATTCACTTGTATTGGCATGGTATTCGTAAGGTTGGAGCACAATGATATCAGCTTCCGGTCCTTGACGATGCACATAAGGATGTAAGTTCAGATAAGACAAACCATATCCGCGCTTGTCTTTTTGTCCTCCACGCAAATCAAATGCTGCACCTTCACCCGTATGACAAGCGATACACGCCCGGTCAAGTACAGGTTGTACTTCCAGATCAAATGTAAATGAACGAACGCCACCTTTAGGCTTTTCTAATTGTAACGGAGCTTTCTGAGACGCAATGACCCGTTTAGGGATAACAATCTTATTTTGGTCTTCATGGCAGCCAACGCAAGATACAACCTCACCCGGCATTCCCGTAAACCAACTGCGCATCCATTGTACCGCTGCTCCATCTTTATCCAAAGGTTGGATTGAGATAGGCGTATTTGCCGGTATCTTGAAGATAACCGAACCATCTTCTTCCACAGGTACGGTTCCCAATAAGCGTTTGATATCCCAACCGCTCTGGATTCCCTGAGCATAATGGTCAGACGGTGTTTTCAGATAAGCATATTCATAGCCATGAATACGAAGAGATTTAACTGTTCCGCGAGGTATATCACGCAAGCCCTCTCCTTCATAGATATCCTGAATAAAAATGGTCGCTTCTTTATCCGCCAGATTAACCCGGTCGGGAATAGCAGGAGGAGTTGCTGTTTTACGAAGCAGTATCGGACTGATAAAGCCCTCTCCTTCTGTTTTCATAATACAAGTTACGTTGTCAAACACGTCAACCAGATAAAGTCCCCATAAATCCTGCGGATCCAATTTAGCAGCCACAAGGAAATATTTATCATTTAATGGCGTTGGCTTAATAAACTGAGGCCATACATCATTCACCAATTCATCCTTTATCTCCGGAATAATCTCCCGGTTGCGATAAGGGATTTCCTGCAACATTCCTTCTATGCCGGTACGTGCTTTCGTCGGATCAAACAAGATAATTCGTCCTGAACGGGCAATTCCGTGGTGTCCGGATATAATCCCGACAAAGGCAGAAGCATGTCCCGGTAAGGGTTGAATATCGAATGTGCTGTTGGGGAACATTGAACCACTTCCAAACAAAGCTTTGTTTTCGGTTCCGTCCGGATTCATGTGCATAACGATACGTGAAAAATAATGTGTCAGGTCCGTATATTCCCAACGGGTGTACATGACGCGTCCATTATGCATAATAACCGGATTCCAGTTGGCATCCTGGTCAAAAGTCAGACGGCGCATATTTTTCGTATCCGGTGTAAATAAAACCATATTACCAACAGGGTCATCACCGCTTACGCAAGGAACTCCCTGATAGCCGATATTGGAATTGGCGATAACGCGTCCATCCGGAAGATAAGTACCATCATAAAATTCAAGATCGGGTTCGGTCGTTTCCACCATAGGCTTAAATCCGGTTCCGTCAGTCTTTACTTCAAAAACATTCCAGCGTTTATCCGGCATTAAAGAGGTAAACATCAAGCGATCTCCATCCCAGTGTAGTTTCAAATCAGCTATTGAAGCCGTTCCTTCCGGTTTGAATAATGATTTTAGTTGTACATCATCCCTCAGGTTTGACAACTCTACAATTTCTGCGTCAAAGCCTTCCCGGCGAGTAGACTGTTGATTACTCCAGTTATTAGCCTGTGTTCCCAAAGACGGAGCCATGGCTGTACGAGCCTTTGTTCCTAATTTAAAGCGGGTAGCAACAATCTTTCCGTCATTCAGGAATGGGTTGGCAAACAGGATTTCCTTTTTATCCGCTATCGCTTTTTCCGCATTAGCTAAAGCTTTCTCATCAGCAGAATAGATACCGGTAAAACCAGCCTTCACCAATCCTTCCAGTTCGTCCATCAAAGGTTGATATTTTGACGCCTCGAAGTTCTTCATCGCCTTCATATCCGCGAAAGCCAGACGAATAGCATCCATATTCAACCAAGCTAACTCAGCCTGGATATCAGATACCCGTTTAGCCACTTCAAACAATTCCAGATAAGCACGGATTTGTTTATCTATATCCTTTTCCGCTTCAATCCGTTTTACCTCACCTTCAAAATAAGACTTATCTTTCAAACGTCCGGCTATAGTCTGAATAGCCTCCCGTTCAGCGGAAGCATCCGCAGCAGCCAGCCAATTTTCCAATTCACCGAAGTTAGCGCCAAGAGCACCAATCTTATCCGGATAAGCAGCAAACAATTCCGCTACACGTTCTTTGGGATAGACATTAAGAATACGGAAATAAACACTTCCTACTTTGGATTGATCACAAATTCCGGTTTCAGCCTCAAAACGCACGTATTGCTTATCTAACGGATAAACCACCACGCCATTGGCATGACTTACGATACCATGTTCATATTTTTTCCCTTTCACCTGAATCGGATTACCATATAAATCGGTATTCTTGCGTATTCTTCCGGAGCCGGTATGCGAATAAGCCGGCTCCAGTTCATCTAACCAAACAAAAGTTCCATCGGCTTTAAACAAACGGGCATTTGCCCAGACACCCCAATCCCAGTCTGTTCCATCCGGTCCTCCTGAAGTCACAAGAACCAACTTATCTTGTCCTTTCAGATCAGCAGATACCGGTACAGCTGCTTGCTGTGCCTTAACCCACTTTGTTTCTATCGGCATTCCTGCCTCGGTTAGTAATTTACGAAGCTCCTGCTTTTCCTTTATCACCTGATCGATCCAGGTTTCCGGCACCTTCTTCTTTTGAGCGGCAACTGTGGAAGCAGATAAAAAAGGAATGCAAAGCATTAATAAGAATAAAGTCTTTTTCATGTTATTACAGTTCGTAATAAGTAAGTTAACAATTCATTATAGAATTACAGAGAAGCTTTTTTGTTTGTAAAACGAAGCCCCGCGTTGTCATGATAGCTTGCCCATTCGTCTACGATAGCGCCCTCAGGTCCTGCCATCAGAAAATGGAACGATTCGGATTTTTTCAGATGAATCACTTCACCCACTCTTTGAATAACGAAATTTTTACTTTGGATCGGACCGTGAGACGCTGCAATAGCAGGAGCATCAGGTGTTTCGTCTCCTATTACAGAGAAGTTATAAGCCCATCCGTGCTCCATCATCCAAGATTCAAATTTAGCTGGAAATTCTGTTTTTACATGGGCATGTTCCGGAATCATCTGATTGGGCAACAGATAAATAGCATGCGCAAAATAACCATGCTCCATATCATTTACCCAAAAGATACCTCCCATACCTACATTTTCAAAATCACCCAGACCAAAGTCTGTCACCCACATATCTTTTGCCATCAATTCAGTAAAAGGAACACCATAAAAAGCAAACATATCTTTGAAAGCATTCATCGCAGCTTCCTGATTAAACTGGCCGTCTTTATAAAAATCGGCATTTGTAAATTTCTTTGAATAAGCCATATTTTCTTTTTTTATTGAATTAGTATTTGCAGTTTCATCCGCACAACATGAATCACCCTCTACATTTTGTTTTTTACTACAAGCTCCCAACACAACGACACATAATGCCATAAGCAGCAACTTCATACATTGTTTTGTTTTCATAAATTTATTTAATTAATTATTCAATTATCTTTAACAGCAACACCTTCTATCTCAATCAGCAATTCGTCTCGGCAAACATCAGCCCATATATATGACATAAGTAAACCGGGATACATTTTTTTCAGTAAAGCCTCCACCACAGCAAAGTCTTCTTTATACTTCAGATAAACGCGTAGCATCAATAATTTTGCTGTGCCTGTCAGTTCGAGAATATTTTCCATAGTTATATATAATTGCTTCTCAACACCTACATTTTCCAGACTTTCTTCGCCACGGATAGCTGCTGTACCGGAAACATAAACCAATTCTTTTCCGCTTAGCACTAAACTTTTTGCACGCTCAAACTTGGGTGTTTCTTTTTTATCCGAAGCCTTTTTCAAAACCTGTTCGGAATAAGCGTGCGCGGCTATCTGCAATTTATTATCTATCGGTTTTATTTTATCGCCTGGCTGATGAAGAATAACAGCATCCAGATCAATCAGCACACCTCCCAGATTGGCTCCGATTCCGGTTGCCGCGGGATAGCCTGACAACCAGTCTGTTTGTTTATAAAAGAGAGCCCGGGCATTATTAAACGACTGATAGTGTTGATTATATCCGTCTAAAGCCGTTATCTGTTCAATATAATTCCATTGTCGAACAATGCTATTGATCGGAAAGCGTTCTTTTATCAATACTTCATTGATCTGTCTGAACACTTCGGCAGATTGCTCTTCCACATTCGTTCCCGCCACATCTCCCTGAAATCCTCCCGCATATAAAAAACGTCCGGTTTTATTCTCTAAAAGCACATAAGAAAGCTGATTGTGAACCCCATGTGTGATCCGGTCTTCTTTATCTGCCTGATAGCTGTGTACCTCCAATAAAAGAGAGGTGTTTAACGGAGGTTGCGAAACATAGCTCAACGCAGGTTTTTTTATTCCAAAATGCTGTTCCACTTTATCACGCAAAACTGAACGACGCTCCACATACTCTCCGTTATTCGCCGGCGTACCAAAAAACATCAATCTTACAATTGTTTCATCGGTCGGTAACTGGGAAAGTAAATGGTCAACCATCGTCTGGAAATCAGTTTTGACGGTGGTCAGCAATCTATACTTTATTTTGTTGCAATAATTCATTTATATACTTTGTTTACAAAGAGTTTACATACTCAACAAGTGCTTCTATCTCTTTCTTTGAAACCTTCTTGTCTATACCGTGTTTGTGCACTTCAAATACCTCTTCCATTGTTGCCGCCCTACCGTCAAACAGATAAGGGGCCGTGCGCCATACCTCAATCAGCGTTGGTGTGTCCCACCCTTTTTCAAATTCAATATCATTACCAATACGGTGCATTTTCATATCCGTATAGTAAGGACCGCTATGGCATTCATTACATTTCAGTTTTTCGAAAACCTTCCGTCCTTCTTTCGCCTTCTCCGAAAGTTCTCCATTTACCAGATAAGGACTTGGTACGGGACGGAGCGCTTTCAGATATTCATCCACAAACGTGGCGCTCTCTTCATCGATCTGAAAGAACTGAATAAATTGGAATCCTGCTCTGACTGCCAGGTGAGCAGACTCACGGATGCCCGAGATCATCGAACGGGGAGTTACATGACTATATAACAGGCTTTTGCAGTTTTTTGAATTGCCAACACCGTCGTTCATCAAATCCCAGTTCATACCATCCATACGTGCATCGCCGGGATGGCAGCCATTACAACTCTGCCAACCCTGAAAGCAGTTTGTCGCATCATTAAAGATTCTTTCTCCCTTATGCGTAACAGCTTCCGTTCTGCCCGGATTGAGATCAACAGCAGTTAGCTCATTCGTATTGACATCCAGATAGTTCAGTTGATCGGCAAAGTAAGTCGTTATGATAAGACTCTTAGCTGTTAAAACCATATTTCGAGGACCATTTCCTTCTACCGGAATGCGTTCTCGCAGTCCATAAAGGAATTGCAGATCATAATTCAGGTTTTCTTTTTCCGGATAAGCTTCAAATTTACGTCTCATCGCCTGATGATCGATTACACTCACTTCATGCGTTCCCGAATGGGAAAGATAAAGATGATCTTCGTTGCAGGCAATACCCCAGATTCCCGCTGCACCTTTTTCCGCTTCATCCACCAAAATAGCTCCCAGATACTCTTGAGAGGCAACATCAATCACACTAAATGCACTGGTATTCATCCAGCCTTGTTGCAATTGAGAAGTAGGAACGGTAAAACGCCCCAGATTATGCGATACATAGATATATTTTCCATCGGGAGTAAGGCAGGCATCACGCAAAGCATTACTTCCGTTTGCCAATGGGATATCTTTGATTTTTTTAAACGTTTTTATGTCAATCACAGAAATACACGAAGTAACCACATCTACATCGGCACGTTGAGCCGGAAGATAGTTCGCAACAAACAAAAATTTCCCGTCAGGACTGAGCACCTTAGCTTTAGGTTCGCGCAAAACGTTTACCGTACGCATTACCTTTCTTTGCATCAGATCTATTTCTACAACCGTATTCTGAAACTGGTTACTTACATAAACCTTCTTACCATCCGGAGAAAGCAGCGGAAAGCAAGCCCCCGATCCTGTGGGAATGGATGCTTCTACCCTACCCGTCTTCAACGGCATGATAAGCAATCGCCCTACGGTTTCAAAAGTAGTAATATAGGCATTATCCCCATCTACCGCAACACCTGTGGGCACCTCATCCATAGAATAGGAATGAAGTAGTGTTTTTCCGTCAGGAGAAAGAATGTCTACACTCTTTTTGCCCTTTTGAGTCAACAAAAGATTGCCGTCAGAAGTCAATTTTATATCTGTCGTAAATAAAGGCGATTGTTGTGCAAAAACGTGGTTAAAACAACCAACCAGACAAAAAG
>DAIPZX010000054.1:0-10100 GCA_036781995.1 Massilibacteroides sp.
GACTGATTTGTTTTATCCGGTCTACCCGGGATTTATAAAATTCAAAACAGCTTCTTAGACGTTGCTGTAATTATTCAGTAATAAAGTGTTACTATATTGAAAGAAATACTATATATTTGTGCTTCATAAGCATGTTATATAGCAGTCGTGGTTAAGCAACAACAAGGAGAGGTCGATTTGTCGGCCAGTTTATCAGATGTATGGAGAGTACTGACCGATAAGGAACGGGATGTGCTCCGGTGTAATTCGACGATCCAGCAATTCAAACGAAATGAGTTAATCTATTGCGAGGGCGACGAACCAAAGGATATGATGTGTTTGCTGAAAGGTAAGGTGAAAATCTTCAAAGAAGGAGTTGGCGGAAGAAGTCAGATTATCAGAATGATTAAGCCGGTTCAGTATTTCGGATACCGTGCCAATTTTGCCCAGGAAGATTATCTAACGAATGCAGCTGCCTTTGAGGTTTCTACAGTGTGCCTGATCCCGATGACTGTTGTGACGGATTTGTTGATGGGGAATGCTCATCTGGCTTTGTTTTTTATACGCCAATTATCTATTGATTTGGGTATAGCGGATGAACGAACAGTAAATCTGACTCAAAAACATATCCGCGGACGTCTGGCAGAATCCCTTTTATTTCTTAAAGATAGCTACGGTCTGGAAGAAGACGGAGCGACGCTGAGTATTTATTTGGCTCGTGAAGATCTGGCAAACTTGTCTAATATGACTACATCTAACGCTATTCGTACTTTATCTACGTTTGTCTCCGAGCGTATAATTGCTTTGGACGGACGAAAGATAAAACTCATAGATGAAGAAAAACTGAAAAAGATCAGCAAAATGGGATAACATTGATAATGGAAATTAGAATAAGGGGCTTTCGGGAAAAACGAAAGCCCTTTGTTTATATGTATACCTGTTTTTCTATAACTTTTTAAGAATTGTGAATTATTTTTTCTCATAATTCCTTTTTAATTTTGCAAAACCTGTATGGTGCTTTTTATAATAATGAGAGATGTTATGTTTTATTTTTTTCGATGTCTTTATTCTCAATAAATGCGAAGTGTAAATTTGATAAAACAGTGGCTCTGTTCTCAGACACATTTATATTTTGTGTTTGTCGTATTATCCATCATTCCGAATCTGGTATTGTTTTTTACTGAACCATTACCGGCTGTATTCGGTTTGGCATCGGTATTTCTTCCTCTGTCTCTTTTGATGTGCGTGTTTCTTCTTGCCTCCAAGCCGGGAGTTGTTATGTGGTTTTTGCTGCCGAAAGTGATTTTAGATGGCGGACAACTTGTTTTGCTGTATTTGTTTGGTGATTCGGTGATTGCAGTGGATATGTTTTTGAACCTGACCAGCTCGAACGCCTCGGAAGCAAGCGAATTATTATCAAATATATTTATAGTTGTCGGCTGTGTATTCTTTTTTTATACTTTGCCGACTTTGGTCCTGGCATATCATTCTGTCAGGCTAAAAAACAAACTGCCGGCTGCTTTTCGATGGACGTGGGCGAAACGAGGCGGATTTCTTTTGGTTGCCAGTCTGTTGATCTGTCTCTCGTCTCCTTGGTTTGACTATCCATTTTCATTAAAAAACGATGTTTATCCCGGTAATGCATTATATAATCTCTGTTTTGCAATTAATAAATCCGGGAAAAACACCAACTACGAGAAGACTTCAGCCGATTTTACCTTTAATTCCGTGAAGACCCAAAAGGCGGAAGGTAAGAGGGAAGTGTATGTGCTTGTAGTGGGCGAAACAGGCAGGGCAATGGAGTGGAGTTTGTATGGCTATGAGCGTGAAACAACGCCTAACCTGCAGAAAATGCCGAATCTGATTTACTATAAGGATGCTATAACGCAATCGAATAATACTCATAAGAGTGTGCCTGTTATTCTGTCGGCGGCAAGTGCGGAAAACTATGAAACGCTGTATGAACAAAAAAGCATTGTGTCTGCATTTAAAGAGGCGGGATTTAGAACGGTTGTCATCGCCAACCAGAAACTGACAACTTCCATCATCGGCTGTTTTTACCGCGAAGCAGATACTTTTATTGATATGAGTTCCTTTAAAACGGCCTCTTACCTGAAGTCTTTACATGATGGCGCATTATTGCCTTATCTGGAAAAGGAATTGACTGAATCCGAGGACAATTTGTTTGTTGTTATTCATACTTATGGCTCTCATTTTGATTACTATGAACGTTATCCGAGGGAGTTTTCTTTATTTACACCTGATAAGGCGGATGGGATACGGGCTGCTTTGAGAAAAGAACTGCGTAATGCTTATGATAACACGATTTGCTATACGGATTATGTGCTGAGTGAAATTATCAAACGGTTGGATCAATCGAATACCTGTGCAGTTTTAGCTTATCTGAGCGATCATGGAGAAGATATTTTTGATGACAAACGTAATCGTTATCTGCATGCTTCGCCGATTCCTACCTACTATCAATTACATATTCCCTATATTTATTGGTTTTCGGATGACTATAAGAATAGTTTTCCTGAAAAATACGAGTGGATAAAAAGACATTCGGAATTGCCGGTAAGCACCAATAGTGTGTTCCACACTGTTTTGGATGTGGCAAGTATCACAACGGATATGTCGGATAGTAGCTATGCCCTTTCTTCGGGATCATTCGAGGTTAGAGACCGCATGTATTTGGGAGATCATGACAATCCGGTTCCTTTTTGGGAGATTGGGTTGAAGAAACAAGATTTTGATATGCTTGATAAATGGAATATCGTATATGAAAAAGACTGACCGGATTATTGATAAGAAATCTAAGAACCTAACTCTGAAGGTAGTTGTAGGGTATTCCTTACTTGCTGTAATTGCTTTCGGTTCTATCTTTTATATTCTGAGTATAATAAAAGAAATGAGTGCCGTCGATAGTATGCATGAACAAAGAGAGAAAAAGCGTCTCATCACTCGTACTATATCTTTGTTAAACGAGAGTGCTTCGATTGGTCAGCCTATTGGCATGACGGAGGAGCATTTTGAACTGTTTAACGAAACGATGGACGAATCTCTCGTTAGTTTAGGCGAGTTGCGGAAAGTATTGTCGGACACCTTGCATATTCAAGGTGTCGATACCATCGAAATGCTGATTGAAAATAAGAGGTTAAACACCATTGAACTCTATTCTATCTGGAACGATATGAATAAGACGAAACTATATGATAAAAATATAAAAAAAATAGCCGCGGATACGATTACTCAGGTGGCTGTAAAAGAACAAGTAAAGACTCAGACGGATTCAGTTGTTATTGTCCGGCAGAAAAAAGGATTTTTTAAAAGACTGGCAGATGCATTTATCCCTCCCAAAGAAGATGTCAGAGTTGTAGTAAACAGAACAAGTGATTTGCAAACGGATACAATACATAATGTCTATAACCAGGCGGAAATACAAGCTATCGCCCTGAGAGAATATCAGGAAAAGCTTGAAAAAGAAAGGAAGCGGTTTAATTTTCAGTTGTACAATAAAGCCGTGGAGTTAAGGCACAATGATGTTCTTATCAATGCGCGTATAAACCTGATATTATACGCTATAGAGGAGGAAGAGACTGCTTCTGCAATCGAAAACCTGGATGACAAACAACAACTGTACAAGAGGTCTACACGCGTTTTAGGGATTGTTTCTATCATTGCTATTCTGATTATTCTTGGATCTGTATTTGTTATTAGTAGAGATGTCTCTCGAGGCAGGTATTACAGAATTCAATTAGAGAAAGCAAAACAATATGCAGAAGAACTCTTGATAAAGCAGGAAAAATTTATGCTGGCTATTAGCCATGATATACGTGCTCCGATATCGTCCATACTGGGATATGTAGAGCTGTTGTTGAGGCGAAAACCGGATGAAAGACAGCGTTATTATCTGGAAAATATGATAAGTTCGTCTAATCATATTCTTTCTTTGGTGAATGATTTATTGGATTTCCATCGCTTGGATTCGGGTAAAATGGAAATACAGAAAGTCCCTTTCAATGTTAAATACCTGTTTGAGGATATTTTTCTTAGTTTTAAGCCGATTGCAGATGCTAAGAAGTTAGATTTTCAAATGAATCTGGATGAAACGGGAACGGGACTGACCTATTCCGGAGATACGATCAGGATAAGGCAGATTGTCAGCAATCTGTTATCGAACGCCCTCAAATTTACCCAAAAAGGACAGGTGGTTTTGTCGGTAGAGGTGAAAGACAGCGTGCTCAACCTCTCTGTTTGTGATACCGGTCCCGGTATTCCTGAAGCAGAACGATATTCGATATTCGGAGAGTTCACCCGCCTTAAAAATGAAAAGGAAGAAGGCTTCGGATTGGGCTTGTCTATTACTCATAAACTTATCGACCTGATGCAAGGAAGCATCTCCCTGGAAAGCAAATTAGGAGAAGGGAGCATCTTTCTGGTGAGTATACCTTTGGCTGAAATAGAGAAAGACTCAGCGAAAACCTCTGTCGCCGGAGATGAAGATGAGGGGGCAGAGTCCAAACTAACGATAAACAAAGATACCGTTAAGTGCTTGTTGGTTGATGATGACCCACTGCAATTGGCCTTGACAAAGGAACTATTGAGCCAGAACCAGATTATGGTTGAAACCTGCACAGATCCTCACGAAGTACGTTCTTTATTAGAAAATCAAACATACGATGTGATAATTTCGGATATACAAATGCCCGGCTTAGACGGTTTTGAACTTGTAAAGCAAATCCGTGCTTCCGGCATCAAAGGAACAGACACTTTGCCTGTAATCGCTTTGTCTGCCAGTGTGGCGAATGAAGAAGACGTTTATCTGAGCGCAGGCTTTACAGGTTTCCTCAATAAACCGTTCACAGCCAAAGAGCTTATCTCTATACTTAATGATTTGCTTTCAACGGATTTTGATAAAGATATGATGCTGGATTTCTCATCTCTGACAGACTTTGCCGCAGGAGATAAAGAAGCATTAAATACGATTTTGGATACGTTTAAAAATGAGACTTCCGGAAATGTCGGTTTACTAAAAGCTGCCGTTGAACAGCTTGATCGCGTGCAGGCATCTAAGATTGCACATAAAATGATTCCCGTATTTGTTATGATCGGAGCCAACCATTTGGTGCAACGGCTGAGGTTATTGGAAAAAAACGATGGAGAACTGTCTGACGAAGCATGGAAATCTCTGATATCAGAAGTTGATGTCCAGATTCATTCTATAATGGAAGACGTTTCAAAACAAATGGGAGGAGAGTGATGGGGAAAAAATCCACACTTCCACATTCATTTCCCCGTTTTTTTGGCGGTAACGAAGCGTGTATTAAAAGTTTATTTCTTTTTGTTTGTTGAATTTCAATATTTAATTCCTTTTTGTGTGTGGAGTGTTGAATTGTGGCACGATATTCGATTACTAAGTAGTATACTGAAACAGAACGTTTCTACATTTACACACTGTTTGACACAACAAAAAGAAAGATTAGGTTTGTTCAATTTAAATTGAGTCTGCGAAAAAAAGAAAACACCTTCCTCAAAAGGTGTTTTCTTTTTTTTATAGGTGTTTTTCAGGTTATCCACAGAACAAAATATTTTATACCTTTGCGAATCTTAATGTAATAGTATTGAACATTATATATAATAAGTAAAAACAGAAATGGCAAAGGAGTTGAAAGAACTAACCAAGCGTAGTGAAAATTACTCGCAATGGTATCAGGATCTGGTAATTAAAGCCAATTTGGCGGAAAATTCGGCAGTGCGCGGTTGTATGGTTATAAAACCTTACGGTTATGCGATTTGGGAAAAAATGCAACGTATTCTTGATGAAAAATTCAAAGAAACAGGTCATGAAAACGCTTATTTCCCCTTGTTGATCCCGAAGTCATTTCTAAGCAAAGAAGCTGAACACGTAGAAGGTTTTGCAAAAGAATGTGCCGTTGTAACGCATTATCGTTTAAAAACGAATGCGGATAAAACAGGTGTAGAGGTTGATCCCAACGCGAAACTGGAAGAAGAGCTAATCATTCGTCCTACTTCGGAGACGATTATCTGGAATACCTACCGCAACTGGATACAGTCTTATCGTGACCTGCCTATTCTTTGTAATCAATGGGCTAATGTGATGCGTTGGGAAATGCGTACTCGCCTTTTCCTTCGTACGGCCGAATTTTTGTGGCAGGAAGGGCATACAGCGCATGCTACACAGGAAGAAGCGGTGGAAGAAGCCCGTAAAATACATGACATTTATGCCGATTTTGCCGAAAACTATATGGCTTTGCCTGTTGTGAAAGGATCAAAAACAGCAAGCGAACGTTTTGCCGGAGCCATCGATACGTATACGATCGAAGCCATGATGCAGGATGGCAAAGCATTACAGGCAGGAACATCCCACTTCCTTGGACAAAATTTCGGTAAAGCATTCGATGTTACATTTATTGATAAAAACGGACAAACCGAATATGCCTGGGCAACATCCTGGGGCGTTTCTACCCGTTTGATCGGTGCGTTGATTATGGCGCACTCTGATGACAATGGGTTGGTGTTGCCTCCACAGTTAGCTCCGATTCAGGTGGTAATTGTTCCGATTTATCGCAATGACGAACAGTTAGCCCAGATCAGTGAAAAAGTACAAGGTATTGTTGCTAATCTGAAGAAAATGGGCGTTTCTGTAAAATACGATAACGCGGACAATAAAAAGCCGGGATGGAAGTTTGCCGAATATGAATTGAAAGGAGTCCCTGTGCGTTTGGCTATGGGAGGGCGTGATCTGGAAAATAACACAATCGAAGTTATGCGCCGTGATACACTGGTGAAAGAAACAATTACCTGTGACGGCATCGAAGAATATGTAAAGGGTTTATTGGAAGAGATTCAGCAAAATATCTTTAAGAAAGCGTTTGATTATCGTGCGTCTCACACCGTAGAGGCAGATACGTACGATGATTTTAAAGCGAAACTGGACGAAGGTAATTTCATTCTTGCTCACTGGGACGGTACTGCTGAAACAGAAGAACAAATCAAAAATGAAACAAAGGCTACAATTCGTTGTATCCCATTGGAGGGCGACACAACTCCGGGAACATGCATGGTGACTGGCAAACCATCTGCCCGTCGCGTGTTGTTTGCCCGCTCTTATTAAAAAAAAAGAAACTTAAGATAAAAAGGTGAATGGCAACGTTCACCTTTTTTTTATATATTCACCACCTGATAATTTAATACAATGATAATGAAAAAGATTCATGTCTTTTTATTCCTGCTTGTTTGCAGCATTTCTTCTTTGTATGCTGCCAAGGTAGATACCATTCAGGTTCGCAGTAACTCAATGAACAAAAATGTAGAAGTAATCGTAATCACTCCGTCAGGAGTGAAAGCCGATGCTCCGGTTGTTTATCTGCTTCATGGGTATAGTGGTAATGCCCGTTCGTGGATTGACCTTAAGCCCAACCTGCCGGAAATAGCCGATCGGGCAGGGATTGTTTTTGTTTGTCCTGACGGTAAAAACAGTTGGTATTGGGATAGCCCGAAAGATCCGTCTTACCGTTATGAAACGTTTGTGGCGAAAGAATTAGTCAATTATATTGATGCCAACTATCCGGTCAGAAAAGACCGTAGCGCGCGGGCTATAACCGGCTTGAGTATGGGCGGGCACGGAGCCATGTGGTTAGCATTAAGACATAAAACTGTTTTTGGAGCCGTTGGCAGTACCAGTGGAGGGGTGGATATTCGTCCTTTCCCGAATAACTGGGAGATGAGCAAACAGTTGGGGGAAGAAAGTTCCAATCGTGAAATCTGGGAACAACATACCGTGATTAATCAGATAGACCGTCTGAAGAATGGCGACCTGGCAATCATTATTGATTGTGGTTATGGCGATTTCTTCTATGAAGTGAACCGGGACTTACACCATAAACTTCGTAAATATCAGATTGATCATGAATTTCAGGTTCGCCCCGGCGCTCATAACGCCGATTACTGGCGCAATTCAATAGATTTTCAGCTACTGTATTTTGAAAAATATTTTGCCGGAAAACAATAAAAAGACGCAGAATCAATAAGCTAAATAAGAAAAACAGGAATGTTTTCAGTGAAAGTTTAAAGAAGTTCTTCTTAGAATAAGACTTGCTGTGTTGATGCCTCATTTAATTAAATAATTAACTTTGCCGATATACGAAAAAATGAAAACTAACAACCATGAATAAACTTGTTCTTTCTGTCTTGTTTCTTGTTGCTTTGACTTTGGAGATTTTCGCTCAGGGAAAGGCTCCTAAATGGATGGATAAAAGCCGTAAGGCAGTAGTGCAAATCTCAACATTCGATAACGATAACCGACAGTTGCATGCCGGAACAGGTTTTTTTGTTTCGGAAAATGGTGAAATTCTGGCTGCTTATTCTCTATTGAAAGGAGCAGCAAAAGCACAGGCTGTAGATGCTGACGGAAAGTCGTATCCGATTGAGCGCATATGGGGCGCGGATGAAATGTATGATGTAATACGTATGCAGGCGGTTGTTCCTAAGAAAGTTGCTTTTCTGCCTTTGGCAAAAGAACCGGCAGCGGTTGGCAGTCCGGTTTATCTGATGCCTTTTTCTACGGGCAAACAACTTGTTTTCAAAGAAGGGCAGATTGCTGAAGTAAGTAAATTGAAAGACTCGTATAGCTATTACAAAACCTCTTTTCCCCTGACTTCTCAAGAGGTCAATTCTCCGGTCTTATTGGCAACGGGCGAGGTGCTTGGACTGGCGCAGGAAGATGCTTCGGGCAAGAATGAACACTCGTATGCTGTTTCTGCGGGTTATGCACAAAGTTTGCGTGTTTCTTCCACCGACTTGTTAGGCTCTACTTACAATGCGATAGGCATTCGAAAAGCCTGGCCTGAAGATGTTGATCAGGCAGTCGTTGCTTTGTTTTTAGTGCGTAGCCTGCAAACACCGCAACAATATCTCGAAACCCTGAATGATTTTATCGTCTCCTTTCCGTCCTCATCGGATGGGTATATAAACCGGGCATCACATTATGCCGTTAACAGGAAAGCATTGGCATCATCTCCGGCTGAAGAGTCTGCTTATCTGGATAAGGCGCTGGAAGATGTAAATACGGCTGCGCGTTATGCCGAAAAGCCGGGTGATGTGTATTATAATCGCGCCAAACTGATTTTTGAGATTGCAGCAACGGATACAACAATAACCAAGCCGGAATGGACCATAGATGCGGCATTGGAAGCTGTCGCTCAGGCTGTCGCTCAGGAAGATCTGCCGGCTTATCGTCAATTGCAGGGTGATATCTTATTCTACCAGCAGCAATTTGCCGAGGCTTATGAGGCTTATATGAAGGTTAACGAATCGGATATGGCAACTGCCGAGTCTTACTATATGGCTGCCAAAGCAAAAGAAAATACGCCAGGCTTTAATATCGGCGATGTAATCGCTTTGCTGGATAAAGCGATAGAAAAGTCCGGAACACCTCCGGGACCTGCCGCGGCCACCTACCTGCTGGAGCGGGTAGACTGGAAGATGCAGATGACGATGTATCAGGAAGCTGTCGCGGATTATGATTTATATTATCAAGCCGTAGGAGGTAGGGTAGAGGCGCCGTTTTACTATTATCGCGAACAAGCAAAATTCCGTGCCGGAGATTTGGCGGGAGCCTTAGCCGATATTCAGGAAGCCATTCGTTTGCAACCTTCTCCTGACCATCTGGCGGAAGAAGCTTCTGTTTATATCCGTATGGAAGATTATACACATGCGCTGGAAAGTCTGGAAAAAGCCTTAGCCGAGGCACCGGACTTCGCGTCTTGCTACCGTCTGAAAGGCATTTGCTTAGTTCGCCAAAACAAGAAAGCCGAAGCCTGTGAGGTATTTAATAAAGCAAAAGAATTAGGCGATCCGTTAGCAAACCGCCTGATCCGTGAGCATTGTCAATAAATCAAGGCTAGTAAAATTTCTGAAAGAACTGAACTTGCTTGTAAATGCCAAGATGAAGAACGCCCAATTTGAGTTGGTAAGAGATTTATTTGTGTTCTCCTGTTTCTGCGGACTTAGCTATTCGGATGTAAAGAAACCTGACAAAAGATAATACAATTTTAAAGAAGATAGCCAAACAATGCGGAATCAAAACCCGTCTGACC
>DAIPZX010000055.1:0-10039 GCA_036781995.1 Massilibacteroides sp.
TTTTCATTGATTTAAAAAAGTGAAAATAAAATCTTTTTAAAAATTCTGAAGCTCCCGGTATAATCGTTGCACGGGCAATCCCATGACATTGTAAAACGAACCGTTTATGGATTCTACCGCAATATAACCGATCCATTCCTGAATGCCGTAAGAACCTGCTTTATCGTATGGACTGTATTTTTCCAGATAATAGTCTATTTCTTCGGGTTTAAGTGGTGCAAATGAGACGGTTGATGTGACTGAAAATTTAGCAGACTTCGTCTTTGTTATAATATGTACGCCTGTAATTACGCGGTGTTCACGCCCGGACAAGAGGTTCAATATTCTTTCCGCATCGGTTTTATCTACCGGTTTGCCTACTATTTCCCGGTCTGTAACAACTACGGTATCAGCGGTGATGAGTAATTCATCGTCACTCATCCCTTTTTGAAATGCTTCGGCTTTTTTCCCTGCGATATAAAGCGGTACTTCTTCAAACGGGATCGCAGACGGGTAAGACTCGTCAATACCCGGAATTGTTTTAACCTCAAAATCAAGGTCTAACCCTGCCAGTAACATCTTCCGTCGTGGGGAATTAGACCCCAATATAATCTTGTATTTCTTTAGATTGTCTAACATTATGTATTCTTTTTTACCACCCAAAAGCTTCTTCTCCCATCCATTTGCCTTGTGCCTTCATGGTCTGCTCAATCACGTCACGGGCGATTCCTTCGCCGCCTTCTTTATGGGATATGTATTTGGCAATAGCTTTGATCTCGGGAGCAGCGTCGGCAGGAGCTACGGAGAGACCTACGCGCTTCATGACCTCATAGTCGGGGATGTCATCACCGGCGTATACCACTTCG
Organism: Massilibacteroides sp.; assembly: GCA_036781995.1. GTDB lineage: Bacteria > Bacteroidota > Bacteroidia > Bacteroidales > Tannerellaceae > Massilibacteroides. The sequence continues at coordinate 846 of DAIPZX010000055.1, forward strand.
TCTGCTGATAAGCCTGATTTGTCGAGGAATTTTTGAAAATCATGTTTCTTGACCGCGCTTGCCATATAGATGTGCTGTACGCCAAGCCTGTCAAAACGTAGTCTCACGGCTTCTGTATTGGCTCCGGTGATGATGCCTACGTGATAACCGTGCTTAACAGCCAATTGCATGGCGTATCCGTCTTTGATATTGACGGTTCGCATGGGTTCTCCATTGGGATGAAGGGATACAACATCCTTGGATAACACGCCGTCAACATCAAACAAAAATGCCTTTATCTTTTTTAAGTCGTAATTAATACTGCTCATTTTTGATCGTTTTTTGTTTTGTAAATGCTTTGACTCAATAACTTGTAGATTGTTTTCATATCCTCCTGCTCTAACATATTAATATGTTTGTCGATCACATTTTTATCGTAACGCACGGCAGGTCCTGTTTGTGCCAGGGTGGGAGGTAAGTCTTGTATTTTACCTGCCGTTTCCTCAATCAAATGACGCAATATGTTAGGATCTATTTGTTTGTTTTCCAGAAGTTTCCACGCCAGACTCCACATGTGATTAGCAAAATTGCAGGCAAATACCGCCGCCAGATGTATCTGCTTTCGCTCTTCGGAGTTTAAGATACGGACATCCCGTGTGAGGAGTCCGGATATGTTTTTCAGTGAGGCTAAGTCTGCCGCGTTGTTGGCTTCAAGGATGAACGGTATTTTAGAGAAATCTACGTGCTTTTGCTTGCTGAACGTTTGCAAGGGATAGATCACGCCGTAGCGCGCGGTGAACCCTTCGAATATATCGGCAGGCATACTTCCTGCGGTGTGAAGCCACAACCCGTTGTTGGGTTTTAAACGGGAGATTAATCCTGCGAGCGCATCATCTTTGACGGAAAAAATATACCAATCGGCATCCGGGATTAGTTCATCTGTAGAAGTAGTCCAAAGACAATTCAGTTGATTTGCCAACAGGGAAGCGCTTTCTTCCGTCCGACTATAAACCTGACTGATATGTAGTTGACAACGGAACATCTCTTTAGCAAGTGCTGTTGCTAAATTTCCTGCTCCTATAAATACAATATTCATGTTTTAATCCGCTTTTTGACTTCTACGAAGATAGTAGAATTATTGCATGTCCCGTAATTTTGAGTAAATTTGTTTCTCATACTAACTATATATCCCATGAAGAAGATAACACTTTTATTACTCTTATTGCTGACATGTAGTCTGTGTCCGCTTTTTGCTCAAAATCACAATTTAACAGCTGATATCCGTTATAAAGAAAATCCGACGGACGACTATAGCCGTGAGCGCTGCAAGCTGGATATTTATGTTCCGACAGCTAAGACCGGATTTCAAACCCTGGTTTGGTTTCATGGAGGAGGGCTGAGTGGAGGAGATAAAAAACAATTTCCGGCTGAATTGAAGGATAAGGATATCTGTATTGTTGCAGTGAATTACCGTTTAAGTCCCAAAGCGCAAAATCCGGCTTATACAGAAGATGCTGCCGCGGCAGTAGCCTGGGTTATGAAGAATATAGAACGTTATGGAGGTGATCCTGCTCAAATTTATGTTGGAGGGCATTCTGCTGGAGGTTATCTGAGTTTAATGATCGGGTTAGATAAAAAATATCTGGAAGCGGAAGGCGTTGATGCCGATCAGATCAAGGCCTATTATCCCGTTAGCGGACAGGCAATCACGCATTACCAGATTCGTACAGAGCGTAATCTGTCACCGGATATTCCTTTAATTGATGAATATGCTCCTTTGGCGCATGTGCGGAAAGAGGCGGCTCCCTTTTTTATTGTGGCAGGTCAGACTGAAAAAGAGATGGCTTGTCGGACGGTAGAGAATCGTTTCTTGTACGAGGCCTTATTGTCTGTTGGCCATCAAGCAGTAGTTTTTCATGAATTGTCCGGATTCAATCATGGCAATGTGGTTCGTCCCGCTTCTTTTTTGATCATACAGGATATGAAAGAACGTCAAAAAAAATAAATAATATGGAAGAACAGGCAGTTCAGATAATCGTAAAATCCGCTCCGTTAACGGAATGGGCGGAAGAATATCAATTGTTGCATAAAGAAGCTATCGCGGCAACATCGACAGCGTATGTTCCTTATTCCCGTTTTCAGGTAGGAGCAGCGGTTTTGCTGGCTAACGGAGAGGTGGTTTCAGCTTCCAATCAGGAAAATGCCGCCTATCCTTCCGGACTTTGTGCCGAACGTGTAGCTTTGTTTTACGCGGGAGCGAAATATCCGGATGTGCCTGTTAAGGCAATTGCTATAGCTGCCCGCACCAAAGGGAAACTTGTAGAAGGAATTTCTCCTTGCGGAGGATGCCGTCAGGTTATGCTTGAAACAGAAACGCGTGCCGGTTCGCCTATCCGGATATTCCTCTGCGGATCAGACAAAATGCGGTTGATTGATAGTGCGGCATCTTTGTTGCCGATCGGATTTGACGGGAGTGACCTTTAAAATCACAACGAAAAAAGAGTTTATCTCGGAGCTCTTTGGTATAGATAGATCGCGATGAATGTGTACAGGATATTCGGAATCCAGGAAGCTACCATAGCGCTTACATAGCCATTGACAGCAAAGGTAGAGGTGACGGTCATAAATAAAATGTATGAAAAACTCAGTCCCAGTCCTATTCCGATATTCATACCCATTCCTCCTTTTATCTTGCGTGAAGATAAAGATACGCCAATGATAGTCAGAATGAAGGCAGTCATGATAGAGGCATAGCGTTTGTGATATTCTATTTCAAAGGTCTGGATGTTGGCGATACCTCTCTTCTTCTGGCGGTCAATGTAGGTTTTAAGTTGTGGCGTAGTCATTGTTTCACAATCATTGATGGAGATAAGAAAGTCGGATGGCACGATGGTTAGTGTCGTGTCTTTTCGCGATCCGGATGTAATCTGTTCGTGCGTCTCATCAAAGTCCCGGATCATATAGTCGATTACAGTCCATTGGTGTAAAGAGTCGTATTTAATAGACTTGGCCGTCAGACGTGAAATTAATTTCTTATCATCAAAATGCTCCAGGGAAAAGCGATAGCCCATGTTTGACCTTGAATCAAAGGTGCTGAAATAAGCGATAATACCTGATTCTACTTCTAATTGCACATTCTGGGCAGAGGTTTCTTTTTTGTTTTTGATGTATTGGTTCTGAAAGTCTATACGCGTGGCATTAGCCGGCGGTATAATATAAGCATTCAATACAAATGTGAAGACGGTAATTACTGCGGCCGAAATCATATAAGGGCGCATAAGCCGTCTGAAGCTCATGCCACTTGCCAGCATCGCTATGATTTCCGTATTATCGGCAAGTTTGGAAGTGAAGAAAATAACAGCGACAAACGTGATTAGCGGACTAAGCATGCTTGCGAAATAAGGAATGAAGTTCTTGTAATAATCAAAGACGATCGCTTTGAGCGGAACATCGGGGTTGAGGAATTTATCTATCTTCTCATTGATGTCGAATACAACCGAAATCGCAATGAGTAAGATGATCGCAAAAAAGTAAGTACCAAGAAATTGCTTGATAATATACCAGTCGATTCGCTTCAATCCCAACTTCATAACTTATAATCTGTTTGAGAGTTGTTTAACCATACTGCTTTTCCAGGAAGAGAAATCGCCTTCTAAGATGTGTTTGCGTGCCTCTTTCACTAACCACAGATAAAATGCCAGATTGTGAATTGACGCAATCTGTAGTCCGAGAATCTCTTCTACTTTGATCAGATGGTGTAAATAAGCTTTACTATATAGGGTGTCTGCGGAACAATGTGCGTCCGGATCAATAGGAGAGAAGTCGTCCGCCCATTTTTTGTTTCGCATATTCATTGTCCCGAAGCGAGTGAAAAGCTGACCATTACGTCCATTACGTGTAGGCATGATGCAATCAAACATGTCTACCCCTCTTTCAATCCCTTCCAGTAAATTGACCGGAGTGCCTACGCCCATTAGATAACGAGGTTTGTCGGACGGCAGGATTTCGTTGACGAGTTCTATCATTTCGTACATCTTATCCACCGGTTCGCCCACTGCAAGTCCGCCGATAGCGTTGCCGTCAGCACCTTTATTGGCTACGAATTCAGCCGCTCGTTTTCTTAAATCCGGGTATATGCAACCCTGAACAATCGGAAATAGACTTTGCCGGTAACCGTATTTGGGTGCTGTGGAATTAAACTGAGTAAAGCAACGATCCAGCCAACGTTCGGTCAATGCCAAAGATTTCTTTGCATATTCATAGTCGGCGTCACCCGGACAGCATTCATCAAAAGCCATCATGATGTCGGCTCCGATAGTGCGTTGTATGTCCATTACTTTTTCAGGAGTAAACAGATGTTTGGATCCGTCTATATGCGAACGAAATTCGGCGCCTTCTTCCCGTATCTTACGTATTTCTGCTAAGGAGAAAACCTGAAAACCTCCGCTGTCTGTCAGGATAGGTCTATCCCAACTGTTGAATTGATGAAGTCCGCCTGCCTGTTCTAATATTTCCAGTCCGGGACGCAAGTAAAGATGGTATGTATTACCCAGAATAATCTGTGCTTTTATCTCTTCTTTCAGTTCTGTCATATGAACGGCCTTTACGCTTCCTTGCGTACCTACCGGCATAAAAATCGGAGTCTCAATGTCACCGTGATCAGTTGAAATTAATCCTGCACGCGCATTTGACTTGCTATCTTTACCTTGTAAACTAAACTTCATTCGTCAAAATTTGCGACAAAGGTAACTATTTTCCTTTAGAAACCGAAGTCGTCGATTTGTACCTCTTTTACTTCTTCCTCTTCCGGTAGTTCAACAAAAACATGCTCTGTATTTGCCTTTATAACAATTGCTCTTACCGGACGCACCGGGCAAATTGATTCACATCCACCACAACCGATACATAGATCTTCGGTTACTTTCGGGATGGTCAGTGTTCCTTCATAAGGAACCATGTGTACCGCCTGCGTAGGACAATGTTCGGAGCAGGCTCCGCAGTCTGTCTTCTCCGTGTGCACAATGCAAAGGTCGATTATAAACTTGGCGATGCCGACCTGTGTGGTGATTTTTTCCTCTTTCGTCAGCGGTTTAATCGCGCCGGTTGGGCAAACATCAGCGCAGACAGTGCACTCGTAGTTGCAATAACTGTCGATGTAGGCTAATCTCGGACGGAGCAAAAAGTCGAAGCCGTACTCTAATCCGGTAGGACGGAGCACATGACTCGGACATTGTACCACACAAAGATGGCAAGCCGTGCATTTATCCTTAAAGCGCTCCAGACTTAATGATCCCGGAGGCGTGATTGGCGGCCATTTTTTTATTTCATTACCTTTCTCTGTGCTTACCGTGTCGGCAATAGCGGAAACAAGCGGAGCAGAACCCGCGATGGCTACGGTTGCAGTCAGAAAATTACGCCTTCCGTTCGGTTTCTTTATCGCTGAAGTGCTGCTGACCGGATCAACAGATGATATACTCTTTTTTGTGCTGAAGGAAGGATTGAACCGGTAGACCATGCTATTCTTAGAACATGCACTGATGCAATTGAAGCAATCTACACAACGAGAGGTGTCGATCGTCATATTCGTAGCGTCAATCGCTTCTGCTTTGCAGCTATACTCGCACTTGCCGCATTGAATGCAGCCGGATTTGTCAAAAGAAATACGGAAAAGAGAATAACGCGAAATCAAACCCAGTAAAGAACCTACCGGACAAAGCGTGTTGCAGAACAAGCGTCCTCTTAGAATCACCATAACTACGAATAGGATCAAAGCTGTGAGCGCGGCGATTAAAGCAGTGGTAGTTACCGTACTTACTGTTACATGATATAACGAATAGTTATCTATACGCATCAACAAATCGGCAATGATATTATTGCCCCACATAACAACCGGGCGGAACAGGTTTGTTGCAATACGTCCGAAATTACTGTACGGATCTAACAACATAACAAGACCGGTAAAACCAAAGAGGGCAAAAATAACGGTAGCAGCCAATAATCCGTATCGTAATACATTTGCCGGTTTGCGAAAAAGAAAACGGCGTGAACCTTTTTTTTTCTTCTTTCCGATACAATACAACCGATTGATTATATCCTGCAATATGCCTGCCGGACAAAATATCGAACAATAAATACGTCCGAAAAGAAAGGCTATAATGGCCTGTAATACAATGATGCCAATAAAACCACCGAATAAAGCCGGTACGATCTGAAAATGTAATAAACGGCTTAAACTGTCTGGCAATACATCTGAAAAGTCGACAAAAAATAAAGTTACAGGTAGGAAAAAGAGGATCGCGAGAATAACCCGCGACCACTTTAATAAGTCACCTTTTTTCATTATATTTTAATACGTTTGATCGTTAGTTTATCCAGGTTTGTTGTTCCCAGTTTAAACTCTTCGCCTTTACCAATATGCCCAACGGCTTCCATGTCAAGTTTCGTTACCTGATTGAACAGTCCGAGAGCGGCAGTGTCTATCGCGACAATATTAGAGGAGGCAATCAATGATTTCAATGTAGCCACGTCTGCCGCGCTTTTACCTTGCGGTCCGTTCTGGTGAATGATACGATAAGCGTCTACAATATTTAATACCGGTTTTTTACTCCACGTGCAAACATCGGCTATACATTGATGCAAGTCGTTTTGATGGAAAAAGCGGCGATCCCACACAATACCCATATAGTTTTTCATAGCACAGGTAAACTTAGCGCCACCATGATTCTTGAGTACAGGAACATTGATCCACGCGTCTGCTTCAATCAAAGCTTCGTGTATAGAGGTGTTTTTGAGGCTTTTGCCCATTGGCAGATCAACCGGCTTATAATATTTCTCATCATTTCCCGGCATGATGATACCGCCTGCTTCTTTTACCGCAGCGGCAATACCGCTTGTTTCGTAGCATTTTTGCCAATTGTCACAGGTGTGGTCAAAAACAGTCACCTTTGAAGCGCCTGCGTCCAGACATTTTTTTACTAAAGCCTTTATCAACTTGGGGTTTGTATTGCCCGCTAATTCAGGCGTACGATCCCAGCCTATGTTGGGCTTAATAACTACTTTTTGTCCTTTTTTAATGTATTTGCCTATTCCTCCGAGCTCTTCGAGCGCTTTGTCAAGCATAATTTCGGGTTCGCCTCCCATAACAGCAACCATGTCAGGAGCTGTCTCTACTGCAATTGTATTGGTTGAAAGAGCGGCATTCAGATTGTCAAAATTTAAGGATATGGCAGCGCCGACAACGGCACCGGCTTTTAGAAAATCGCGTCGTTTCATTGTTTTTGATGGATTAGAATTCTACTTACTTCGAACAAAGATAGGGTATATCATGATAAAATGAGGTATTTTTACGATCTAAAAACGTTATAATATGAAAATATACATGCCTTTTTTATTAAAAAATCTCATAAATGATGTTTCCGGAAATGAAATAGGTAAAGACGTCAACTTGTTTTTGTCTAATAGATTAACTGATGTTTTTATGACAGAATGGACTTATGGTTTATCTTTATTCCGGCAGGCTATATGTAATTATGAGAAGAACCGGGGTGTTTCTCCGGCTAATAGTAAAAGTGAGGTTCCGTTTTTCAGGGAAAATATGAATTTACTTGTTGGTCCCGAGATGTCTATTTATGCCGCTCGTCTTTATGAAACATATGATGCTTGTTTGATGGAACATCCCGATTTGATACTTACGCTGGATTACGAAAAATTAGGCGAGCATTGCATCTTCGAAAACCTGTTTCTCCTTAAATGTAAATATGAAGAGGAACAGACTGTTCGTTTTTTTGAAAAGCAGTTGGAGACGGAATATGATAAATTCTTCTATGATGAAGAATACACAGGTTTCGCTCCTGATTCCCGTTTCTTCTCTTTGCTTTGTAATGCCTGTCTGGAGATTAGAGAATCTCGGTTTGCCGATCAAAAAGAATGGATTCTTGCTTCCTTGCTTAGGACGGATGATGCGGCTTATCGTTATTGTAATGGTCGTTTGGAATCATTCGCGACAACCTCCGTTCCTTTTGATCTGATAGAACGGATCAGTATGCCGCACTACAAAGAACGCAGAGATGAATATACCGCCCTTGCCGGATTTTTAAAACAAAAAGGATTAAATCCGGAAGAACTGTTGGATGGATTTGAATGAGTTTAAAGTAAAAAACGCTTATTTAAACCATCGAATGCGTCGATGCGTCGGTCACGAAAGAAAGGCCACCAGCGGCGTACATTCTCCGTCCGCTTGCGGTCGATATCTAAAACCGTGACAGACTCGGAGTCGTTTGGCAGCACAGTCAGTAATTCTCCTTGCGGACCCGCTACAAAACTGTTTCCCCAGAACTGTATTCCGTTAGTTTGCCCGGAAGGATCGGGTTCATGCCCTGTTCTGTTGACCGTGATAACCGGCAGACCGTTTGCTACGGCATGTCCTCGTTGTACGGTTACCCAGGCATCCAACTGGCGTTGTTTCTCTTCCGGAGTGTCTGAACTTTCCCAGCCGATTGCTGTAGGATAGATCAATACCTCCGCACCTGCCATTGCCATCAAGCGGGCAGCCTCGGGATACCATTGATCCCAGCAAACCAATACGCCTAATTTTCCAACAGAGGTTTCGATCGGGTTGAAGCCTAAATCTCCGGGTGTAAAATAAAACTTTTCGTAATAAGCCGGATCATCCGGTATGTGCATCTTGCGGTATTTGCCTGCAATCGAACCGTCTTTTTCTAAAACCACAGCTGTGTTGTGATATAATCCGGGAGCTCTTTTTTCGAATAGCGATAGAACAATCACCAGATTTAACTCCTTGGCTAATGCGCCGAACAACTCTGTGGAAGCACCTGGTATTGTTTCCGCCAGATCAAACAGGGAAGTATCTTCCGTTTGGCAAAAATAAAGACTGTTATGCAACTCCTGAAGAACGATAAGTTCTGCTCCCTGTTCTGCACAAGCACGGATACTTTCCAGAAGATTTGTTGTGTTAGCCGTTATATCCGCTGTGTTATTTTGTTGTATGATTCCGATTCTCATTTCTTATACATTATTATATAAAGAATCAGACAAAGGTAAAACAAAGTTTGATTACTACATATTCCGGCTCTCTTTTTCGGGACTGTTCGTCAAAAATTAGTTTCCATTCGGTGTGATGCGCAGGACAAACGTATTTAAACTAAGAAGCTGTTTTGAATTTTAGAAATCCCGGGTAGACCGGATAAAACAAATCA
>DAIPZX010000056.1:0-10037 GCA_036781995.1 Massilibacteroides sp.
AGACCGGTTGTTTTTTTACATGTTATTTTTTCTTAACAGTAACCGGATTCTACCTATCCCAAATTATACTTAATAAAATTAGTAGAGAATTAATTCAAAACAGCTTCTAAAGCAAGAAGCAAAAGCACATATTGGATCTGCTCCAAGTTCAAAATCAATAAAAAAAGGTTCTAAACGATAGTCAAGCCTGCATCTCAAATATTTCTTATCTTTGCGAATAGAAGAAAATAAGATCGAAATGATGAATATAACCAATCACAAGATAATAAACGGAGATAGCCGACAAATGAGTGAACTCAAAGACAAAAGTGTTCACTTAATTGTAACTTCACCGCCTTATTGGCAACTAAAAGACTACGGAACGGAAAATCAAATCGGATTTCATGATGATTATGAGACCTATATCAACCATTTGAATTTAACCTGGCAGGAATGCTATCGCGTTTTACACGATGGTTGCAGGCTTTGTATAAACATTGGAGACCAATTTGCCCGTTCAACGTATTACGGACGTTATAAGATAATACCTATCCATACTGAAATAATCAAGTTTTGTGAAACAATCGGACTTGACTTTATGGGACAAATAATCTGGCAGAAAACAACTACGATGAATACTTCAGGGGGCGCTAGCATTATGGGAAGTTTTCCTCACCCACGCAATGGCATTGTTAAGTTGGATTTCGAATATATACTTCTTTTCAAAAAGCAAGGCAAAGCGCCTCAGCCAACTAAAGAACAAAAAAATAATTCGGCAATGTCTAATGAAGATTGGAATACCTACTTTAACGGACATTGGTATTTTTCCGGAGCGAAGCAGGATAAGCATTTGGCAATGTTCCCCGATGAACTACCCAATCGTCTAATTCGTATGTTTTCATTCCCCGGAGAAACAGTATTAGACCCTTTCATGGGAAGTGGCACTACAGCCTCTGTTGCTAAGAAACTGAATCGCAACTCCATTGGATATGAGATAAATCCAGAGTTTATTCCCATTATAGAAGAAAAGATAGGTAATAACGATATGTTTTCCGACAGTCAAGTGGAAGTCATTAAACAGCAACCTATAACAACTGATTTTGAACAAAGAATCCAAGATCTTCCATATCGTTTTATTGATTTCCTCAAACTCGATAAGAAGATAACAGATAGCAAGTGTGAATATCCATTTATATGGAAGGCAAAAGGCAGTATGACATTGCGATTTTAAATGCGTCTGCCCGGCTATACGCACTACGCCGAATGAATACAAAACAACTCATTTTTGCATCAAATTTAACATAGGCTCTTAACAAATAAGTTTATATTTGCATTTCATTGACAAAACGAAGTGAACGTGTGTTTATATGAAACAGCTAATTTTTATTTTCCTGACGTTTTTTTCTACCGGTGGCATTTTGGCACAAAACATAGCAATTAAGAATAATATTTTATACGATGCTACTGCTACGCCAAACCTGGGTATAGAAGTAGGATTAAGCAAGCATCTGAGTTTTGACGTGTCGGGAGGTTGCCACCCTTGGTCTTTTAATGAGGATAAATCTTTAAAACATTGGCTGGTTCAACCCGAACTTCGCTATTGGTTTTCCGAACGATTCAGCGAGCATTATATGGGGCTTCATGCTCAGTATATGGACTATGACTTTCAGGGGTTCAATCTTCCATGGGGAATGAAGAAAGGGAAAAGATATGATGGAACCTCCTGGGGATTCGGGCTATCTTATGGTTATCAGTTATATCTGACACCGCGCTGGAATATGGAATTTACGTTAGGAGGAGGCTATTGTCAATTCGAATATACGAAATACGAACCCAATCAGAATGGAGAGAAAGTGGATACCGGAGAATTCAAAAGAAACTACTACGGAATCACCAAACTTGGAATCAGTATTGTATATATAATAAAATGAACCTATGAAACATGTATTTCAGATCTTTTTTTGTTTATCTTTTCTTATAGGAGGACAATCACTGGCAGGACAAAAGGTATATGAAGGAATGATATATGTAAGACAAAATATCGCTGAAGTCAAAAATGATTCTGTTTATCTTTCTATGGATATCAACATCCATGGTTTGAAAGTCAATAGTAGAGAAAGTCTCATGTTATATCCTGTCTTGTTTCACGGCTCCGACTCCTTACAATTACCTCCTGTTGTTTTAAACGGAAAGAAAAAGCAGCAGAAAGCAGACCGGACGATCGTATTAAAGGGGAGTTATGCGCCACAGAAAAAGGCCTACGCCGTTCTTAAAAACAACCCGGTTATACATCAGGTCGTAGTCTATGATACAACACTCTTATATTCTCCATGGATGAAAGAAGCCGGCTTGAAATTAATCGGAGAAACAAAAAATCAGAATGAAAAAACAGTCCATCTGTTGTTTGATACATTAACGGATGACTTAAAATTGAGGAACTAAAGCAATGAAACAATACAACTTTGATCAGGTGATCGACCGGAGAGGGACAGACTGTGTGAAGGTCGATCTTTTGGAAGAACATTTTGGAAGAAAGGATTTAGCGCCGCTATGGGTTGCCGATATGGATTTTCGTACGCCAGACTTTATTGTCAATGCCATTCGTAAACGTTGCGAACATGAAATTTTCGGTTACACCTATGCTTCTCCGGAATATTACAACAGTATTATTGAATGGGTACACTATAAACACAACTGGTCTGTAAAAAAAGAATGGCTGTCCTACATCCCCGGTATTGTGAAAGGGATAGGATTTGTTATTCAATGCTTTACATCTCCGGGAGACAAGATCATTATCCAACCGCCCGTTTATCATCCGTTTCGTTTAGTTCCTCAACACATGAACCGCGAGGTTGTAAACAATCCTTTGAAAATAGTAGATGGCCGGTATAGAATGGATTTCGACCATCTTGAATCCATTATAGACAGCAAATGCAAGATTTTGATCTTGTGCAGTCCGCATAATCCCGCAGGGATTGTATGGGATAAGGAAACACTGATTAAACTGGCAGAGATATGCAAACGCAACAACATACTTGTTATATCCGATGAAATCCATGCGGAGATAGTTTATCCTCAGTTCAGGCATTACCCCTTCCCTACTGTCTCGCCGGAAGCTGCAGCGTGCAGCATTACATTCATGGCTCCAAGCAAAACATTCAATATCGCGGGAATAGTTACGTCTTATGCGATTGTTCCGGATGAAAAATTACGATCGGAATTCTATCACTTTCTTGAAGCAAGAGAGCTCTCTGCCGGAACTGTTTTTGCCTATACCGCTACAACAGCAGCCTATACTTACGGCGCAGAATGGTTACAGCAAATGCGAAGTTACGTAATAGAGAATATCAGAACGACAACTGATTTTATCAAGACACATATCCCTAAAATTAAGGTATATCAACCTCAGGCATCATTTCTTATCTGGTTAGACTGCCGCGAATTAAACCTTAGCCAGTCCGAACTTGTTTATTTATTTCAGGACAAAGCAGGATTAGCACTGAATAACGGAGAAATGTTCGGTCCCGGGGGCGAAGGTTTTATGCGTATGAATATAGGTTGCTCAAGATTAGTTATCGAACAAGCTTTAGAAGCATTGAGAAAAGCAGTTGCTAAAAAATAAAATTGTAACTTTGTCTATTCATAAAAAACAATATAAAATTAGAACATGAAGATTTCAACAAACAAATCCGTTGCGGTGACATATGACCTGAACGTAGGCGAAGGAGAAGAGCGTGAATTAATGGAAAAGGCGACAGTAGAAGCTCCATTGAAGTTTATTTACGGAACAGGCAGTATGCTTCCTGCGTTTGAGAAGGCATTAATGGGACTGGCTGTGGGAGACGAGTTCTCTTTCTCCCTGACTCCGGAAGATGCCTATGGTGAATATAATGAAGATCATGTATTGGATTTACCTAAAAACATTTTTTTGGTAGATGGTAAATTTGATGACGAAACAATCAAAGAAGGCAACACGCTGCCTATGATGGATTCAAACGGAAACCGCATGAACGGTTCTGTTTTAGAAGTAAAAGAAGATGTTATCGTGATGGATTTCAATCATCCTTTAGCCGGAGAAACATTACATTTCAACGGAAACGTTATTGATATTCACGAAGCTACAGCCGAAGAAATCGCTGCCCTGACTGCAGGAGCAGGTGGTTGCGGATGCGGATGTGGTGATGGCGAATGCGGCGATAGCTGCGGATGCGGTGAAGGTGAAGGCGAAGGGTGTAGTTGCGGCAGTTGTCACTAATTCATGAATTCTTTCGGAAATATATTCAGGCTGACTTCGTTCGGCGAATCGCATGGTGCGGGAATAGGAGGAGTGATTGACGGTTGCCCTGCCGGTATTGAGTTGGATATGGATTTTATCCAACAGGAGTTGGACCGCCGCAAACCGGGACAATCCCGTATCACCACACCACGCAAAGAGGACGACGAGGTGCAATTTCTTTCCGGTATTTACGAAGGCAAAACAACAGGCACGCCAATTGGGTTTATTATCTGGAACAAAAACCAGCATTCATCGGATTATGATAACATGAAGACGGTTTACCGACCGTCTCATGCCGATTATACTTATCAAACCAAATACGGTATTCGTGATCCGCGCGGCGGCGGACGGTCATCAGCCCGTGAAACAATTGCAAGATGCGTGGCAGGAGCGATTGCCAAATTAGCACTAAAGCGATATAACATTCAGATTCAAGCTTATACCTCACAAGTAGGTGATATTAAGCTTGAAGAGAATTATCCTGCTTATGATTTGGACCTGACCGAAACGAATGCTGTCCGTTGTCCGGATTCTGCGAAAGCGATGGAAATGGAAAACTTAATTGCAGAAGTTAAATCCAAAGGGGATACGATCGGAGGGGTTATTACCTGTGTCGCAAAAGAAGTTCCTGTCGGATTAGGCGAACCTGTATTCGGAAAGTTACATGCGGCTCTGGGGCATGCCATGCTTACAATCAATGCCGTAAAAGGTTTTGAATATGGAGATGGCTTTGAAGCCGCGCGCTACAGAGGTTCCGAACGCAATGACCGTTTTTTTAATAACAACGGACAAATCAGCACACGCACTAATAATTCCGGCGGTATCCAGGGAGGCATTTCAAACGGGCAGGATATTTATTTCCGGGTGGCTTTTAAATCAGTCGCGACCATCCTGATGGAACAGGAAACCGTAAATGCAGCATCAGAAGAAACAATTCTGAAAGCAAAAGGACGCCACGACCCGTGTGTTTTACCCAGAGCGGTACCCATTGTGGAGGCGATGACAGCAATGACATTGCTGGATTACCTATTGATACAGAAAACCCGTAGTTAAACAGTTTTCAACCAGATCAGATATTCGGTAGAGGCGCGCGATTGTGCGTCTCTATTTGTTTTATCCCCTGCCTATTCATGATGATAAGGTTCATTATTCAGTATCGTCATGGCACGATAAAGCTGCTCTGTGAAAATAAGACGGATCATTTGATGCGAGAAAGTCATTTTACTCAGGGAAATCTTTTCCTGAGCCGCCGCATAAACTGATTCACTGAAACCATAAGGACCGCCGATCATAAAAACGAGTCGCTTCGGAACGGTATGCGTTTTCTTTTCAATGTAATCAGCAAATCGCAGGGAAGTGAATTCTTTTCCTTTTTCATCCAAAAGTACAAGATAGTCTCCCGATTGCAGAAATTTTAAGATCTGTTCGCCTTCCTTCTCTTTCTGTTGCTCTTTGGATAAGTTTTTCACATTCTTAATATCCGGTATAACAGACATTTCAAAAGGGAGGTAATGATTTAATCTCCCCCTGTATTCGTTAGTCGCATCCGCGAAATAACCGGAGTCTGTCTTCCCGATTACACATAGCACAATCTTCATTTACTTCAATTTACAGATTAGAAACCGCTAAATTATATGAAAAATACATACCTTTGTTCCGGATACTAACAAAATAAAGGAGAATAATTATGAAACGATTATTACTTACGTTCGCTTTCGTACTCTCTGTTTTGAACCTTAATGCCGCAGATATAACCGGTATATCGAATGCCTTTAAGGGTGGTAACGCTTCATCTCTTACAGCCGCTATGGACTCGGAAGTAGATCTTGCCATACCCGGTTCAACTAAAAAATGTTCCGGAGCAGAAGCGGTGTCAGCATTAAACAGCTTTTTCAGCGCTAATAAGCCAACCGATTTCTCGGTTGTTCATCATGCGGATAAAAAAGAAACCGGATTTTTTGTAGGCAAACTACCTACCGCCGACAAGGCTTTCCGGGTGAACATCACGTATAGAACCGAAGGAGACAAAGCCGTTATCCAATCAATCAGAATCGAATAAAAAACAGATAGATATCAATGGATCATTTAATTGAGGATTTAATCAAACTTGCTTTTGCCGAAGATATAGGCGATGGCGACCATACCACATTATGCAGTATCCCGGCAACAGCTATGGGAAAAAGTCAGTTAATCATTAAAGAAGAGGGCGTATTAGCCGGAGTAGAAATGGCAAAACGCATTTTTCATTACTTTGATCCTGAACTGAAAGTAACTGTATTCATCCCTGATGGTGCGGAAGTGAAGAAAGGTGATATAGCCTTAACGGTAGAAGGCAAGATACAGTCATTATTACAAACAGAACGCCTCATGCTGAACGTTATGCAACGCATGAGTGGGATAGCAACTACAACGAGACAGTACGTAAAGGAACTGGAAGGCACCAAGACACGCGTATTAGACACCCGCAAAACAACGCCGGGCATGCGCATGCTGGAAAAAGAAGCAGTAAAAATCGGAGGTGGTGTGAATCATCGTATCGGACTGTTTGACATGATTCTACTGAAAGATAATCATGTGGACTTTGCCGGCGGTATTGAAAAAGCCATTACACGTGCACAAAATTACCTGAAAGAAAAAGGGAAAGACCTGAAGATAGAAATTGAAGTACGGAATTTTGACGAATTGGAACAAGCCATGCAGGTAGGGGGAATAGACCGTATCATGCTGGACAATTTCAATATCGAAGATACAAAAGAAGCGGTACGCAGAATCAACGGACGTTTTGAAACAGAATCATCCGGAGGTATTACGTTTGCTACACTCAGAGCTTATGCCGAATGTGGCGTAGATTATATTTCCGTAGGTGCTTTAACCCACTCTGTGAAAAGTTTGGATATGAGCCTGAAGGCCTGTTAAAACAGCAGATCGCGATCAGAGTATGCCTTCATCGTGCGCCTCTGCAACGTTTCCGTCTTTTAAAATATAACGCTCCCTGCTTTCAGGGCAAAGCGCTACTCCACGGGCATCAAAATCCAAACGATGCCCGTTTTTACTTACCCAACCATCCTGCCGGGCGGGATTACCGATTACCAACGCATAAGGAGGCACCTCTTTAGTTACCACAGCTCCTGCGCCGATCATGGCATAGGCGCCGATGGTATGTCCGCATACGATGGTGGCATTCGCTCCGATAGACGCGCCTCGGCAAACAACCGTCTTTACGTAATTTTCCTTGCGTGAGATCGCGCTTCGGGGATTCAGGATGTTGGTAAAAACGCAACTCGGCCCCAGAAACACATCATCTTCACAGATAACTCCCGTATAGACCGATACATTATTCTGCACCTTTACATTTCGTCCGAGAGTTACGCCGGGAGAGATGACCACGTTCTGCCCGATATTACAATCATTACCGATAACGGCCCCTTCCATTATATGCGAAAAATGCCATATCCGCGTGCCCGTACCGATAATGCATCCATCATCTATCACAGCGGTTTCGTGTGCCTGATAACTCATCATAAGCTGTTTTATTTATAGATCAGAAAAATCGTTGGTTTCTTATTCAGGTCGGGCAGTTTACCGCTCCATGCTTTGACACTTCTGGTCCGGATATACTCACCCTCGCATGTTATATCGGAAGCAATACACAGTTTGGTTGAAGGGCGACATGTACGCAAGAGTTCTTCCGCCAGCTTATTGTTCCGGTAAGGCGTTTCGATAAAAAGCTGTGTCTGGTTTTCCGTATAAATACGTCCTTCCAGTTTTTTCAGCATGGCGGTACGTTCGTTTCCGTCTATCGGCAGATAGCCATGAAAAGCAAAACTCTGTCCGTTGAATCCGGAAGCCATGACCGCCATTAAGATAGACGACGGACCTACAAGCGGAACAACCGGATAACCTTTCTGCTGCGCGATACTCACCACGTCTGCTCCCGGATCGGCTACAGCCGGACAACCCGCCTCTGAAATAACACCTACGGACTCTCCTTTTGCTAATGGAACCAGATAACCCGCCACATCTTCCGGCGAGGTATGTTTGTTGAGTTCATAAAACGTCAGGTTGTCAATAACGATAGCAGGCGCTGTTTTTTTCAGAAAACGACGGGCAGTGCGAATATTTTCAACCACGAAATGTTTGATTCCGAGGATCACTTCACGGTTGTATTCCGGCAACACCCGGCTGTGTTCCGTCTCTCCTAAAGTCACAGGAATAAGGAAAAGAGATGCTTGCATACTGTCTGTTTTAGGCAAAAATAGTATTTTTACGGCAAACTAATTGAAAAAGATGGAACTTCCTGCTGATTTTGTCTCCCGCACACGTGCCTTGCTGGGCGACGCATACGAACGTTTTGAACAAGCGCTCGATGCGGAAACGCCTGTTAGCATTCGCTTAAACAAACACAAAGGCTTAACCTCTCCGTTAGCAGGAGAACAAATACCCTGGTGTAATACAGGTTATTATCTTCCGGAACGGCTGACCTTTACTTTTGATCCGCTGTTTCATGCCGGGGCTTATTATGTGCAGGAAGCCTCTTCCATGTTTATGGAACAAGCCGTCAAAACCTACATAAACCGTCCGGTGAAATGCCTTGACCTTTGTGCTGCTCCGGGAGGCAAGTCGACGCATTTATTGGATCTGCTCCCCGAAGGAAGCCTCTTGGTCAGCAATGAAGTCATCCGCAACCGTTCGCTTATTCTGGCAGAAAACATCACGAAATGGGGACGCCCGAATGTGATTGTCAGCAACGATGATCCGCAGAAATTAGGACAGCTCACCCATTATTTCGACCTGATCGTAACCGATGTGCCCTGTTCCGGAGAAGGCATGTTCAGAAAAGACGAAGACAGTCGGCAGGAATGGAGCGTAGCCAACGTGGAACTTTGCGCCTCCCGTCAGAGACGTATCATACACGATATCTGGGATGCACTGAAACCCGGAGGTTTATTTATTTACAGTACCTGTACCTATAATACAGAAGAAAACGAAGAGAATATAGGCTACATAGCCGAAACCTTAGGCGCGGAGATACTTCCCCTACCCCTACCCGACGAATGGGGAATCAGCGGTTCTCTGAAAGGGAACATTCCTGTTTACCGTTTTCTGCCGCACAAAACTACAGGAGAAGGTTTTTTTCTGGCTGTGCTCCGTAAAGCGGAAGACGAGATTACGCCTGTCCGGTTCAAGAGCAAAGGAGCAAAGGATAAGAAGAAAGAAACCATTCCCGCGAGCATACAAAACTGGTTGAAGAATCCATCGGATTTTTATTTCAATCTGCATAATGGTGTCGTAGAGGCCTTTCCGGCGACTTATCAGGAGGATTATCTGTTGCTGACCTCAAAACTGAAAATTATTTCAGCAGGAGTGAAAACGGGAGAAAGTAAAGGAAAAGACCTGATACCTCATCCTGCGCTGGCTTTAAACGACGCATTAGCTCAATCCGCGTTTAACCGGACGGAGGTAGACTGGGCAGACGCGATTCGTTTTCTTCGTAAAGAAACAATCACAATCAGTCCCGAGGCAGAAAGAGGCTATCATTTGATTACCCATAAGAATCTCCCGTTAGGTTTTGTGAAGCACTTAGGCAATCGATCAAACAACCTCTACCCTTCCGAATGGCGCATTCGTTCCGGATATAACCCTGAAAATTTAAACGTGTTGGATACAAGACTAAAAAAGGACTCAAACCTTCTCTAAACTTGTATTTTACGAAAAATCAAACTGTCTCCTCAATAGAAAATCAAAGCATTATCTGCTAAAATGTAAGAGACGAACAGCAAAT